>DLOY01000066.1:0-1598 GCA_002478545.1 Micrococcales bacterium UBA7472 | reverse complement strand
CTTGACCCAAACCTGAGGCCTGAGGGCAAACAGGGAGCGCTGGTTAGGTCTCTGGATGGGCATCGCGGATACTACGAAAAGTGGGCTGAGCCTTGGGAGTTTCAGGCTCTCTTGAAGGCAAGATTCGTAGCGGGCGATGACTCTCTCGGTGCCAGCTACATCCAGACAATCAAGCCCTTGATTTGGTCTCAACCCAATCGCTCGGCAATTGTCGAAAGCGCCAGGCATCTGCGTAAACGGGTCCTTGACACGATCCCAGCTGATGAACGCGAGGTCGAAATAAAGCTGGGTAGGGGAGGGTTACGTGACGTTGAGTTCACCGCCCAACTGCTTCAACTGGTTCACGGCGTAACCGACGAGTCACTGCGGGTAATGGACACCTTTAGCGCCCTCGATAGCCTCGCAGATGCGGGGCTATTGTCCCGCACAGATCGAGATGCATTCAGAAGAAACTATGCATTTCTGCGCGCGGTAGAGCATCGCGTTCAACTGTCAAAGCTTCGTCGCACCCATCTGTTTCCAAAGGATCCATCCCAGCAGCGACGAATAGCAAGGTCATTGGGCCTTTCGCAAACGGAACTAATCGAGCGGTACTCGAGTGTTCGCAGCGAAACAGCCTCGCTGCACGACTCAGTGTTCTATCGGCCACTGCTGCAAGCAACTGCCTCACTCAGTCCGGATGAGGTTGTCTTGTCATCGGATCAAATCCAGCAGCGCCTTACCGCGATTGGGTTCCGTGACGCAAGGGGAGCAACCCAGCACATCGAGGCCCTTACCCAAGGAGTGTCCCGCAGGGCGGTAATTCAGCGAACGCTGCTCCCTGTTCTTATCCGTTGGATGGCCGATGGCACCGATCCCGATAGGGCACTGCTTAGTTTTAGGCGACTGTCAGAAGAGCTGGGGGAGAGTCACTGGTTCCTCAGGATGCTACGTGACAGCTCTGGCGCGGCCGAGCGTTTGATGAATGTCTTGTCGAACTCCGCATTCATCGCAAGGGTTTTGGAGTCAATCCCAGATTCCTCGCAGTGGTTTGGCGATGAGGACAACCTAAAGCCACAATCACTGGAGCAGATTTCAGAAGAACTAGATTCGCTAATTGAACGCAACGGAGAAAACGCTCATGAGGCAGTTCGGGCAGTTCGCCGCCGCGAATACCTGCGAGTTGCGATCGGGGCGGTGCTAGGCGCGTCCACCCTGCAAGAGATTTCAGCTGGTCTAACGGACATAACCGATGCCTACCTCAAGGCCATGTTGGAAATTGCAAAGCTGCGCACCCAGGCCGAGGTTGACCTAGGCATAGTTGCCATGGGAAGACTTGGCGGTAGAGAGCTCGGCTTTGGTTCAGATGCCGATTGCATGCTCGTTTACCGGGGTGACCCGGATCAGAGCGAGGCAGCCAACAGGCTAAGTCAGGAGCTGTTGGTTCTAGTGAAGGACTCGATACTTGAGTTCGAATTGGATCTAGGGCTCAGGCCAGAGGGAAAGAACGGACCAAGAGTCAGATCAATTAGCGGGTATGAGGGCTATTACGAGCGCTGGGCGGAGACCTGGGAATTTCAAGCTCTACTGAGAGCGCGCATGGTCTGTGGCTCAAAAGA
>DLOY01000009.1 GCA_002478545.1 Micrococcales bacterium UBA7472 | reverse complement strand
GTTGCAGTTCCTCCGTTTGTGAACCACCTACCGTTGTTCTCAACCCACATGTTTTCCATCGGGGTAAAACTTGACTTGTCTTTCACTAGCCCAAGGGCGGCGACCTCGACAGGTTCAGATGTCACGCTCACACGGTTCACTTTCGGGTTGATTGAAGTTACATCGATAACGGGGTCCTTCATGCGACCGCTGTACCACCCACCGAGATTGCTTGGGAGTCTGAAGGTTAGCTGCACCTTCGATCCTGGAACAAAATCTGCTGGCTCCGCACACTGTCCACTAACTTGAAAAGCACACGCGGAGGCAAATTGTCCAGGGACCTGAGAAAAAGGGATAACTTCGGCCTCCACCATCGTTGACATGAACGCCCTTGCAGCCTCTGACCAAAACTGACTTACCTTTATCATCACGGCAAAGTTGTTACCACCATTTGAGTGGTTCAGGTTCGGCGCTGAGAATACCGGCACTCCCGAACCTCGAAGTAAATTAGAGCTAGTAACCGCGGCAAAATCCTGGCGCTGGAGCTTCCTCGCGTTCATACACCGCCTCAACTAATTCGCTAGAGGTGGCGCCAAGTTTGAGTGATTCAATACAAATTTCGTCAGTTCCCTCAGAGCAAGCTGGCAAAAGAGACCAAGCGAGGATGCTCCTTAGGGCATCGGGTGAAGTACACGCTGGGTCATCTGCTCCGGAACAGAAAACCCATTCACCTCGTTTACCTCCAACATCGACAGCACCAGGCTGGAGGGCCAGCATCGAATGAACACCAGCCCGTGTCTGCTCCGAGGCAAGCACCAACCACTGGTCATTCGAAAGTTGGATGTCCTTTAGGTACGAGAATCCTGATGCAAATGTTGGCCCGCTCAAGCCCAGGATTGCACATAGCCCTATTGCAATGACCGAAAATATTCGCCGCTTCAAGTTTCCCCCAAATACCAGTCCGAGAACCCCAGTCAGACATGATAGAAACTGTAACGGCTGATTATTTAGTAAACAATCAATTTGATGCCGACCAATCAAGGGTGAGTTAATAGGCTGGTCAATTGCAAGCTTCTTCTCATACGGGCATTGATCAGGTCAAGTCAGGCAACCACGGCAGGCTGAAAAGGTTCTTGCCGCACGAGAAGGGCTATTTTGTTGTAATCGTGACTAGGGCGTCAGCTGTTTTTGAAGCAACTATCTTTGCCTCCGTCAGGAATAAGTGCTCTTTGTCCAATGACTTCGCGTAATCACAAACCGCCTTTGCCCTTGAGAGTGCGATTGATTTTGCTGCTCTTGAAACATGTAAACCTGTGCAAATTAGGTAACGGGCTCCCTTGGCCTTGGCGATCGCTGCCTTGACTTCAGTTTTCTGTCTTGAGGACAAAGACTTGGAAGCCCCGAGGAATTTAGTGAGCGTCAGAGAAATTGGTTGCGTAAGTTTCACCTGTATCTCTTTCTTGGAAAAGGTAAAGCCATAAGCGGCAAGCTTTATCCAACCGTCTTTCTCAGAGACGATTGTTGACGAGATATTCTCAATGCCTTGATCGCCCACTACCTGCACCGTTGCCGAAACAGGCGCGTTAGTGAATCCATAGAGGCACCTAGCAGTGTCGGAGTTGATAATGAGGTCGTAGGTACCCGTTGCAAGAGACAAGTCCTTGTTGTAGTGGAGTCCGGCTACCAGATACTCCAGGTATCCGCTATTGAATTCTGGAGGATTCCAGGAGTATGCGACTGCATTCGTAGTCACAAGGCCGTGCAAGCGTCCGGGGGGATAGCAGGATTTGTCCGGCAGAAAAACAGACTTGAGCTGCCAAACATTCACACTGCCCAACGCGATGTCTCGAACATAGGGTCGCAGTTCTTCTACCCAGTCAACAGCAGTTATAAATCCGCTTTCAATTCCAGCGTTGATTCCTGGCCACATCTTTAGGGCTTCCATTTGAGGAGTGACCACGTCGTTTGGAACATTCGCCGACAGTCGGTTAATTTTTAGGCTTGAAGCCTCGATCTCAATTCTCATGGAGGTCGTATTTGTGTCTAGGTTTGATACTGAGAGTACTGGGTCCCCGACTCTTCCGGTGAACCATCCACCTATCGATTTCGGCACTTGAACGGCCAGCTTGAGACGAGTTCCCTCCGCAAAGTCAAATCGTTCACCACCGCGATAATCCAGGGCACCATTCCTTCCAGTGAAAGGCTGCACTGCGAGCTGGAGTTCGTTGTGTACGCACCTGAAAGTGGGTTGACTACATCCGCTATTCAGTGACGCAATTACTGCGTATGTTGTGCCTCCACCAGCATGTGGAACTGAGGGTGCAGAGAAAACTAGAGGAGTGCCCCCTGCCGGCAAATCGAATTCAGGTTGTGCAGAAATAGATCTTCCATCCGCAAGACCAAGAAATGTTGTAGCCTCACCACCGCCAGGCTTTGCAGGAAAAATCTGAATTCCCTCCACGCAAAAACCAGCAGTATTGGAATCACACAGGGGCAATAAAGCCTCGACATTATAGGAACTGTAGAAGTCTGACCTGACTTCTGCAGGGCAGTCACTCGATCCGATCGCTCTGCAATTTGAGCTTGTTTCAATTGATTCACCACCTGGCTTGGAGCTATAGAAGCGGTGCCACAGGCGCGACTCTGAGGTTGACTCAACGTTCATACCCACCAGCGTGATAGTTCTGTGGCCGGGCATGGGATTTGCAAATGAATCTTGTACAGCAACCGAGTGAGTTGGCGAAAGTAGGGCCATAACAAAACCTAGGCTCAGCGCCACTTTGGTAATTCTTGATTTGTTCACTATTCCCCCTAGCGGATAATCCTAGGGTTGGCTCGACGGTGCATTCAAGAAAGAGATCACGGCACCGGACCCTGCGAAGTTCTGTTCAAGAGAGCCACCTGAGAGAATCGAACTCTCGACCTGCTCTTTACGAGGGAGCTGCTCT
>DLOY01000047.1:23780-23954 GCA_002478545.1 Micrococcales bacterium UBA7472 | reverse complement strand
GAGGAAAAGAAGCGGCGGCGGCGAGCCACCTGGGTGTTCGCCGCCGCCGTTTTCAATTGAGACATGTTGCTCTTAGTTACCTATCGACTAGCTCAGAGCAGGTAGAGCATCCCACTGAGACTGAAGCGACTCAAGGATCTCGTTGGTGCTTGATGGGTCCTTGAACCAGCTCTG
>DLOY01000047.1:0-23696 GCA_002478545.1 Micrococcales bacterium UBA7472 | reverse complement strand
AAGTCAGGGCGGGTGTCGCGGTCTAGGAACTGGGTGATGTACTTCGCCTCGTTCATAACAGCTAGCTGCTGCAGCTGGAATGCGTCGTAGGTCGAGGTGTCCTGGTTCTTGTTAGCCGAGGTCATAGGAATTCCGGTGTCAAGCATTGCCTGCATACCTTCCTTGTCTCCGGCGAACTTAGCTAGGTCCTTACCACCCTCGTTGTTTGCACCGTTCTTGGCTACACAGAAGCCGTCAATTGGAGCGTCGATGGTGTCGCGGGCGAACTCAGGGTTGATCTCTGGGAATGGAACTACCCATAGGTCGTCGTAGTCTTCCTGGCTCTGCTCCTTGAAGTTGGCACCGAACCATGAACCGTTGAAGAAGAATCCGGCCTGCTTCTGCAATAGCAGCTGCATTGCGCCATCCCACTCAAGGTCTAGGACGTTGGTGTTCATGTAAGGCAGTAGCTTCTCCCAGTAGGAGAACACTTCCTTGACACGGTCATCGGTCCACTTCTCGCGACCTGCAAGTAGGTCTACGTGGAACTGGTATCCGTTGATACGTGCGTTCAGGATGTCGAAGGTTCCCATAGCTTCCCAGCCACCCTTGTCAGCTGAGGCTAGACCGATTAGGCCCTTGCCCTTTAGCTCGCCAAGTGCGCCCATGAAGTCATCCCAGTTGTAGATGCTCTCTGGGTCTAGGCCGATCTCAGCCATCATGGACTTGCGGAAGTGAAGACCCCATGGGTACCAGCTCTGAGGTACGAAGTACTGCTTGCCGTCTGAACCGGTTGCAGCAATCTTGTAGCTCTCGTTGTACTGGTCACCAATCTCGTTCCAGACGTCAGACAGGTCTACAAGTAGGCCCTGGTCTGCGAAGAACTGCATACGGAAACCGGCCATCCACTGGAAGCAGTCGTCTGGGGTTCCCTGTAGGTACTGGGACAGGTTGTTCTGGAAAGCGTTTGACTCGGTTGCGTTGTAAGTAACTTCGTTGCCGGTCTTTGCAATGTAAGCGTCTACTAGACCCTTCAACTGAATGGTTGGGGACTCGTCAACGGTACGTGCACCGAAAGCGATTGGGCCACTGGATCCACCAGTTGCACAACCAGCCAACATGGTGGCACCGGCGATACCTAGACCACCGGCAGCTGCACCCTTTAGTAGGGAGCGGCGGTCAACTTCGTGACCTGCGATTTTGTTCAGCATTGAACCTCCTAAGAATGGACTCTTGGCACCAGAGTAGCCCTGGGAATTTGCTAAAACAGCAGATTCTCGTAACGAAATTATCACGAAAAGACAAAAAAGAAACAAAACGGACAACATTGCCCCAGAAATTTGACTCCTGGGCGAGGCTTGAATCCGGCTACAACCCAATAAACTCGGGCTATGCAGCACTACGACGTGGTAATTGTTGGTGGCGGACACAACGCCCTGGTTTCGGCGGCTTACCTAGCCAAGGCCGGCAAGCAGGTGCTGTTGCTGGAGAAGCTTGACTACTTGGGTGGTGCCGCAACCTCGAGCTACACCTTCGAGGGCATTGATGCCAAACTCTCGCGCTACAGCTACCTAGTGAGCCTGCTACCAAAGCAGATCATTGACGACCTGGGTCTTGAAATCTCCCTCGCTCCAAGGCGCTACTCCTCATACACTCCAGACCCTCACGGGACAAACGGCCTTTTGGTTGATAAGGCTGACCAGGGCGCGACTGGTAAGTCATTTGATTCCTTTTCGAAAAAGGACTTCGCCGCCTGGAATGAGTTCTATGCCAGGACTGAACACATCGCTCAGAAGCTTTTCCCCACCGTCATAGAGCCCCTGAAGAAAAGGTCTGAGGTCAAGGCTCTGCTCGGCAAAGACTTCGAAACCTTCTTTGAGAGGCCAATTGGCGATGTCATCGCAGAGAGCTTTGAATCCGATTTGGTCAGAGGTGTAGTGCTAACCGATGCCCTGATTGGGACCTTTGCTCCTAACTCCGACCCTTCGCTTGATGCGAATCGATGCTTTTTGTATCACGTGATTGGAGGTGGCACCGGAGACTGGAATATTCCGGTGGGCGGAATGGGTCAGGTATCAGGCTCAATAGCAGCGGCCGCAACACGATTTGGTGCTCAACTGCGAACCGGAGCCGAAGTGATATCCATCAGCTCCGCCCGCGAGGTTGAGTTTGAAGACTCCGGTGAGCGACACAAGGTTTCGGCTGACTTTGTTCTAAGCGGAATCTCTAAGAACCAGCTCTCAAAACTGCTTCCAGACATTGAGCCAGAAAAGGTTCAGGGTGCTCAGGTAAAAGTGAACATGTTGCTCACTCGACTGCCAAAACTAAAGGATTCATCGGTGTCCCCAGAGGCAGCCTTTGGCGGAACCTTCCACATCAACGAAAACTTCGACCAGCTCGATGCCGCCTACAAGTCGGCTGTAAGCGGCGAGATCCCGGATCCACTGCCCTGTGAAATCTATTGCCACTCACTGACTGACCCAAGCATTCTTGGCCCAGAACTCAGGGAGTCAGGGGCTCAAACCCTGACCGTCTTTGCCCTCCACATGCCGCATTCGTTGGTTGCCAAATTTGGAAATGAGGGACTGCGGGAGAAGGCTCAGGCGGCTGTGCTGAGATCGCTCAACTCAGTGCTAGCTGAACCAATTGAGGACCTGATTTACAAAGCTCCTGGTGGTGAGTTATGCATCGAAACCAAAACCACCCAGGACCTCGAGGACGCATTGGGATTGCCTGGTGGAAACATCTTCCACTCTCCACTGAGCTGGCCATTTGTCGAAGACGCCGAAGAGCTGGCTACACCAGAGTCACGGTGGGGTGTTGCAACTGGGATCGAGCGAGTGTTCTTCTGCGGTTCAAGCGCCAGACGTGGTGGTGCTGTGAGCGGCATTGGCGGACACAATGCCGCGATGGCCGTTTTGGAAGGCTAGACCCAAACGTCTTCGACAGCCAAAAGCTCCTGAACTCTCGGGACCACCTGAGTGGCATAGAGCTCGATGGAGTGCATCAGCTTGGAGTGTGAAAGCGGCCCGTTTGAGTACTTGAGGTCAAATCTCTCGGCGCCGACAGATCGAATGGCATACGCAATCTTCTGAGCAACGGTCTCAACTGATCCGACGTAGAGCGACCCGTGGTGCACTTCTTGCAGATAGTGCGCCTTGGTGGTTGGACCCCAACCACGCTCACGACCAATGCGGCCAAACATAGCTTCGTAATGCGGCCAGAGTTCTTCGATTGCTTGCTCATCGGTGTCGGCGATGTGACCCGGAGAGTGAATCGATACTGGCAGTTCAGTTCGACCAAACTTCTCTAGCGATTCCTTGTAGAGCCTTGAGAAAGGTGCAAACCTCGCGGGGTCTCCTCCGATGATTGCCAGTGCCATCGGGATTCCTAAGCGAGCAGCACGAACTACCGACTCTGGTGAGCCACCGACACCAACTCGAAGTGGAATGCTGCCACGTTCCGTCTTTGGATAAACCTGCTGGTTTTGCAGTCCTGCTCTGGTGGTCCCAGACCAGGTGACCGGCTGCTCCTTGAGAAGTTCAACCAAAAGTTCAAGCTTCTCCTCAAACAACACGTGGTAGTCAGAAAGCTCGTAACCAAAAAGAGGGAACGATTCTATGAATGAACCGCGGCCTGCGGTGATCTCGGCACGGCCATTAGATAGCGCGTCGATGGTTGCAAATCTTTGGTAGACCCTAACTGGGTCTTCGGAAGAGAGCACTGTCACACCGGTGCCGAGTTTGATGTTCTTGGTGACGGTTGCAATACCGGCCAAGACTGTGTCGGGTGCTGAGACTGCGAAGTCATCGCGGTGGTGCTCACCAACGTTGATTGAATTGAGTCCGAGCTCATCCGCCAGAACTGCTTGATCGACTAGGTCTCTGATGACCTGGCCTGCTGACTTTGGCTTGCCGTTGTCATCAACGGTCATGTCTCCGAAGGTGTCTAACCCAAACTTGATTTCAGTCATGCGCTTAGTCTAGGGGGTCTAGACAACTTTTGCTACACCTCGGTTGCGGCCAGTTGTCCGCAGGCTCCATCAATCTCTTTACCGCGAGTGTCGCGCAATGTGGTTGGGATTCCCGCAGCCTCGAGAGTGTCCAAGAAAATGTTCATCTGCTCTTTGGTGGATGAGGTCCAAACCGAACCTGGTGTTGGGTTTAGCGGAATTGGGTTGACATGCACCCAACCCTTACCTCTGTCATTGAGCTTCTGAGCAAGGAGCTCTGCACGCCACTTGTGATCATTCATATCTTTGATCAGTGCGTACTCGATTGAGACGCGACGACCCGTTTTGTCGAAGTAGGCCTTGGCTGCATCGAGTGCCTCGTCCACCTTCCACTTTGAGTTGACCGGGATCAGCTCATCGCGGAGCTGATCATCTGGCGCGTGCAGGGACAAAGCAAAAGTGAGGGGGAGGTCTTCCTGAGCAAGCTTTTCGATTCCTGGCACCAGACCAACCGTTGAAACAGTGATGTGTCTGGCGCTCATGCCAAGACCATTTGGTTGTGGTTCGACCATGGTTCTAATCGCACTCATGAGCTTGGGGTAATTGGCTAACGGCTCACCCATGCCCATAAAGACAATGTTGCTCACGCGCTCATCCTCGTGGCGCAGCGGCCCGAGCTCACCGGCCCTGATCGCTTCGTTCGCCCTGACTACCTGGTCGACAATCTCGGCAGCGGACATGTTTCTTGTCAGGCCGGCCTGTCCGGTTGCGCAAAACGGACAGTTCATGCCACAGCCGGCCTGAGACGAAATGCAAAGTGTGATGCGGTTTGAATAGCGCATTAAGACCGACTCGACCAGTGCTCCATCAAATAGCCTCCAGAGGAACTTGATGGTGTCGCCCTTGTCGGTCTTGAGTCTTTTTACCTCGGTCAAGAGCGGTGGCAAAACCTTCTTGACCAGCTCTTCGCGACCCTCCTTGGGAAGGTCAGTCATCTTCTGGGGGTCTTGGGTGTAGTGGGTGAAGTAGTGGGTGGAAATCTGCTTGGCCCTGAAGCCTGGAATGCCGAGTTCTTTGATTCGCTCGGTGCGTTCCTCGATGGTTAGGTCGGCCAGGTGAACCGGTGGTTTGCCGCGCTTGACCTCGTTGAACTGCAAAAGTGGCTTCCCACTCTCGTCTTTACGCTGAGTCCAGCCCTCGGTGCGGGGCTTTACCTGGCGAACATCAGTCATGGGACTCCTAAGACCAGATAAGTCTAGGTTGTAGCGTCAATCACCCAGTTGAGATTAAGGTCCAAGATCTCTTGGTCTGCGGTGACCAGGGTGAGATTGTTTGATACGGCAATGGCCATTATTTGCCTATCGAATGGGTCTGGGACCGATTCGGCGGAGAAGCGACCAAAGGCTTCAGCCGCCTCTTTGTCAAAGTACAAAATTCCGATTCCGGCTTCTATCAGAGAATCAAAAACACCGGCTCCAAGCCTCAGCTTTCCGATTGACTGCTTGAAACTAAGCTCAGCCACACTGGGTGTGCAGAAGAAAACTTCGTAGCGCTCAATAAGTCTCTTGGCATCGCGGCCAAGCTTCTTTTGGTCAACGCCTAGCCAAACCAAAACCTGAGTGTCGAGGAGGTATCCCCTACTCATCTTCCCAATCCGAATACTTCAAATTCGCCAAGATCTCTTCGTCAATCTCTTCCCAAGTTTGATCGGTTGTCATTTGGATCAAACCTTGGAGCTTTGAGAGGTCCCTGGGTGGTCGCTCAGTTTCCTCGATGAGAACCATCTTCATCACCGGAACTCCATTTCTTGCAATCACGACTTCTTCACCTGCCTCAACCATTTGGGCCAGCTTGGAGAAGTTGGTTTTTGCCTCATGCATGTTGTATTGCCTGACCATAAGTTAGAGGTTAGTCTGCTTAGTCCACTTGGCTCAAGATTCCATCTGTGGATAAGTGAGCGTAGGCTGATTGAGTGCTAAGACGCCTAATCGAAATCTCCCGCCCAGTGCTATGGATCAACACCATCGGCACCACCGTGGTGGGTATGTGGCTTGCGGGCTACCTGTGGGATTGGCGCGTGCTACCGATTTTGATTTGGGTCACTTTCCCATTCAATCTTTTGATTTACGGCATCAACGACATATTTGATCAAGAGACCGACAACATAAATGCCCGAAAAGGCGGCTATGAAGGTGCTCACATTTTCCCCAACGAGGTAAGGCCGATCTGGATTACCACGGTCTTGACCAACGTCCCCTTCTTGATTTACTTCGCAATCACTCTTCCTTGGCAGGCCACGGCCTGGATGGTTGCCTACTCACTTTTCTTCACCTTCTACTCGGCACCACCGCTTCGCTTCAAGGCAAGGAAGTACTTGGATGCACTTTCAAACACCGACTACGCCTTCCCGCTGGCATTCGTGCCGCTGGCCCTTGGTGTTGAGCCGAACTGGTGGTTAGTGATTGGGCTAATGGCATGGAGCGTTGCTAAGCACGCCTACGATGCAATCCAAGACATCCCGCAAGACAGTGATACCGGCATCGTCACTACTGCCGTCCACCTGGGTGTCAAAAAGACAGCTGTTTGGTCCACGATCTGGTGGGCGATTTCGATTGCACTGTTTGCAGTGGTGAACATCCCCGTTGCAATCGCAAATGCGATCATCGCCTACCTATTGGTTGCTCCGCTATACAAGGAGCCGACACCTGAGAAGGCACACTCCCTATACAAATACTCCATCGCCTTCCCATATGTGGCTGGAGCGGTTGGCGGCTTCCAGCTCGTGATTGGTTTGGTTTTCGGTCTCTATCCATGAAACAAGTAGTCGTCTTAGGTGCAGGCCTGTCTGGTTTGGCGAGCGCCGCCCTAATCGCGCAGGCTGGTCACAAGGTCACAGTGATTGAGCGCAACACCTGGCTCGGCGGTAAATCAAGAAGAGTTGAGGTTCTGGGCCAGCGCATGGATACCGGCCCTGCCCTCGTCACTTTTCCAGGTGTCTTGGAAAAGCTCTATGCCGAATATGCCTCCCTGGGTGGCAAAGCCAACCAAATCGCTCCGCTCAAACTCAGCAAGCTGAGCGAAGTCGGCGAGTACTTCTACAAAGGTCATAGAGTCACGATCCCGGTTCCAGAGAATCACCCCTGGCACGCTCAATGGCAGCGCTTTGAGAGCGAGCATGCCGACCTTGCGCAGGACATCACCAACCTCTTGACCACCTCACCCTTTAGTTGGAAGTCTTTACCCTCGGTTGGCAAGATCTTCTCGCGCTATGGGCTCAACCTCACCACCGACAAATACCTCAAGTCGCTTACCTGGATGGACGAAGATCTCAAAGAGGTAATCGCTATCCACACCCTTAACGCCGGCATTGCACCAAAAGACACCATCGCGCTCTATGCCTCGATAACGGCAGTGATGTCATCACAAGGAATCTCGGTGCCAGTAGGTGGAGTGAATGAAATCGCACAGTCACTAGCCAAACTTGCTGAGGCAGCAGGAGCTGAGATCCACCTCGGGGAGATTGTGACCAGCCTTTCAAAAGGCAAAGTCGTCACCGACCAAGCCGAGTATCAACCAGATCTGGTGGTGAGCAGTCTTGATCCCGAACAGCTGAGGGTTGTGCTGGGCAAAGAACCCAAACCATGGCCCAAGCGATCCTGCTCCGGGGTAGCCATTTATGCGGTTTTGAAAAAGCCACTCCCCGAGAACTTCGTAACCCATTCGGTGGTGATGCCGGACAGTGGAGATGAGCTGCATCAGGCGCTGTCGAAATCCGTGCCCCCAAGACAGACCATGGCCTTTTTGAATTACTACCGACCAGGCGAGATTTACCCAAATCAAAAGCCAACGGTTGCGGTTTTGCTAACCGCTCCGGCAGATGGCAAACACTACGACCTAAACAGCGAGTGGGTAAGGGCAGAGCTCGACCGCATCAGCGATGTGGTTGGGCTCGATGCGCCAATCGATGAGCTCTTCGAGGATTACATCGCGCTTACCCCGGAGTATTTCTCCGCCTGGGGAGGGCCAGGCGGTGCTCTCTATGGCAAGACCCGCAAGCTCTGGCAATCAGGACCTTTTCATTCGCCGCAGTACCGCTCCCTCATTAGACCTTGGCTTTACAGGGTGGGTGCTTCGGTTCACCCCGGAGGTGGAATACCTGCGGTCCTCGGCGGGGCTTTGAATGTTGCTCGAATGGTGATCAAGTCGAACTAACAACTGTTCGCAGCTTTTATCTGGTTCTCATCAGCTGCTAGTTTCTGAATAGGAGGCGGCCATGGCCAGAGGACTAAAGCTTCTCTATGTTGAGAATGACGAAGCCCTGCTCGGCTTGCTCGGAAACTCCCTAGCTCTAAACCCCGCGATTCTCTCGATCTCTAGTGCGAGTTCATCGGATGCTGCTTTTGACCTTGCGAGCAAGCAGTCCTTTGATGCTGCACTGATTGATATTTCGCTGGGGCCAGAGTCAATCTCAGGCATTGAATTAGCTCTTGGTCTTAGAGAAAAGAATGAGCACCTAGGTATTGTCTTGCTCTCCCAGCACATCTCAGCAGGTTACCTAAGCTCGCTCCCCGCACAGTTTGGATACGGCTGGTCGGCAATCCAGAAGTCGGCAACCCTCTCAATCGATTACCTAGTCCAGGTTTTGCAGGCTACTGCGCTGGGTCTAAACGTCTCTGATCCAAATTCGCACTTTGAACCCGCCGAGAGCGACAACCTTGCTGCCGCTCTTTCTCCTAGACAACGTCAGGTTATTTCACTTGCAGCCACCGGGTTGGATGCAACCGAGATTGCAAAGCAGCTGTCGCTAGCACCAGTCACAGTGAGACAAGAGCTCTCGAAGTGCTACAAGATTTTGATCCCCAACCCACGACCTGGAACCGATCTTCGAACTGCAGCCGTGCTTCGATTCCTGCGTGAAACCAGGGGCCTTGACTAATGTTTGGGTTTTTGAGAAACATCGATTTGGTTTTTCGAGCCTGGCCGCTTCGGCCGCTTCCGATGTCAGTGTTTCTAACGCTGTTCCAAATCTTGGTGAACTTCGCGATTGTTATCGCTTTGGCCCGCGCCGAGGGAAAGTTCGTGGAGCCGATCCAGCTCCTCGCAACAGTGCCGTCGATTGTGATGGGTTTCTTGCTGGCACTGTCGATTCTGTTCGGTCTGAAGAAACTTGGGGAGCGATTTCCAAAATATTCAAATCGCATCTACCTGGCGGGGGCATTTGTTTTTGGCGTAGCTATGGCTTTGGCCAGACGCCTAGCAATCAATGAGTACACCCCTGAATATTGGAGAGATCCGGCTTCTTGGGTTCGCATCTTTGCCATCTCAGTGCTCTTGTATTTCACAGTGCACATCACCCTGGGAGTTTCGAGCCTGCGGCTCGCTGAACAGGCGAGCGCTGCCCAAGCTGCCAAGGCCTCGCTCGAGATTCAGCGCGGAAAGTTGATTTCCGCACAGGAGGACGTTCGAAGACAGATTGCGGATTTCCTGCACGACAGGCTGCAATCCGACTTGGTGTTGCTGGGTATTCAAATGCAAAAGTCGGTTGAGAAATTGGGTGAGCAGGAGCGCGCAATCGCGCAGGCCTACATCGATGAGATTGAGCGCATCAGGCAGTTTGATGTCAGAAACGTCTCACGGCAACTGGTGCCAGAGCTTGATGGGCCTTCGCTCAGGCCAGCTCTAGATGACCTGTTTTCCCGCTATCGCAAGGCGATCAAGATTTCTTTGCAGCTGTCTGAGCAAGGCAATCTCAAAAACACGGAGAAGTTGGCCGCATATCGAATCGTTGAACAGGCATTGCTCAATGCCGCAAAACACGGCAGTGCCGGCGAAGTCCTAGTTGAGATCAGAGAGCTCCAAGATGAGCTGCGAATCCTGGTTCGAAATAACGGAAAGCCGCTTGAAGCCGGACCGGTGCCTGGTGCTGGATTTGCAATTATCGATGAGTGGGTTAGTCAATTTGGGGGCGACTGGACGCTTAGTTCAGTTGGCGATCAAACCGAGTTGAAGGTATCGCTGAAGCGAGCTCTGTAAGCGTTAACAGCAAGCACTATTCTTAGCTGTGAATTAGCACTTGGAGGACTCTTGGCAGGCACAAGCATTCTGGTTTATGCAGAGCGAGTTGGTGGCAATCTCGGTGAGATTGAGAAGCTGCTCAAGGGCCCCCTAAAGGACTTCGATGGCATCCACGTGCTGCCGTTCTTCCACCCCTACGATGGCGACGACGCAGGCTTCGATCCGATCGATCACACCATCGTTGACCCACGTCTTGGCACCTGGTCTGACTTCAAGCGAATTTCGCAGACCCACGAGCTGACCGCCGATTTAATCGTCAACCACGCATCTAACCTCTCCCCCGAGTTCCTGGACTGGCAAGAAAAGGGTGACGCCTCCGAGTACAACGGATTGTTCCTAACTTTTGACACCGTCTTCCCAAACGGTGGCACCGAGGAGATGATCACGTCCTTCTACAGACCTCGCCCTGGATTCCCCTTCACGGCTTATGAGGTGGCGGGCAAGCGCCGCTTGGTTTGGACCACCTTCATGCCAAGCCAGGTCGATGTTGATATCAAGCACGAGCAAGGTATGGCCTACCTCAAGCGCATTCTCGAGGCGCTTAAGTCTGGTGGCGTGAAGGTGGTTCGCCTCGATGCCGTTGGGTATGCGGTTAAGACTCCTGGAACGGATTCCTTCATGACCAAGGAGACCTTGGAGTTCGTCAAAGAGATTACCGATTTGATCCACTCCTACGACATGCGAGTTCTAGTCGAGGTTCACGCGCACTACACCCAGCAGCTAGACATCGCACCGATAGTAGATCTGATCTATGACTTCCAAACTGCTCCGCTACTGCTGCACTCGTTCTTCACCGGAACCGTTGATCGCCTTGACAACTGGTTCAAGCTGCGGCCAAACAACTGCCTAAACGTGCTGGACACCCACGATGGCTACGGCGTGATTGATGGTGGCCCGATCGGTGGCCGTCCCGGTCTAATCACCCAGGATGAGATGGCCGAGATTTTCAAGGTCGCTGAGAAGAACACGGGCGGTCACTCGGCGATTGCCAGTGTGATCCCGCAGTGGTTCTCATTGCCTCACCAGATCAATGCCACTTTGCCGAACATTGTTGCCAACGACACCGCATACGTGATCATGCGTGCCGTGCAGTTCTTCCTGCCAGGCGAACCACAGGTCTACTACGTTGGACTTTTCAACGGAATGGATGACCAGGAGCTATTCCGCAAGACCGCTCAGGGTAGAGACGTAAACCGTCACCACTACACCCCGTCAGAAATTGCTGAGGCTCTTGAGCAACCGGTTACCAGGGCCATCATTGCGCTCGCCCGAGTTAGAAAGCACCCGGCATTCGCAGGTGATTTCTCCTGGAAGGTGACTGGCGAAGACAGCATGGAACTTTCCTGGACTAAGGGTGATGACAAGCTAACCCTGAGCTTCGCCTTCAAGAACCCACAGCTACGAATCACCTCTTTGGTCAACGGTGAAAGCTCTGTTTACGAAGGCGTTGAAGGACTAGCTAGCTACTAGCTCTTCTCCTTGATCATTTGGTGCACCTCTTCGGTGAGCTTCTCAATCCGAAGCGATAGCTCATGCACCTGCTTAGTGAGCTCAAGGTTTTCCTGATCAATTTGGAAAGTATGGACTGCGAGCTCTGAGTTAATTTGGTCCTCGCGCTTGGCGGCAATCAACAAAATTGCTCCCTGAAGCGCCGCAACGCATGAGAGCACCAGATTCAGCAGTATGAACGGGAAGGGATCAAATCCGGAGTCCCCATTCAAATACATCCACACTCCCAGGAAAACCAGCGATGCAAAGACAAAGGTCCAGGAACCCATGCCGTTGCGAAGTCCGTCTGCGGCTCTTTGCCCAAGCGAGAGCTGGCCTTTTCCGAATAAAACGGTTGCTGGATGTTCGTGCCAACGAGTCATGTTTCTCCCAAATTCAGTCAGTTAAGTATCTTGCTCGGAGAGCTATCTCTAGGCTTAGGGGATGCGCTTTGTGATTTTTGTCATCGACGACCAAACCAACAGTGGAACCTCAAACGAAATGGCAGCAATCGACGCCTTCAACGAAGGTCTTCAGCAAAACGGCAACTGGATATACGCAGCTGGCATCGCCGCTCCAAAAAATGCCTTCGTAATTGATAACACCGAAGGCGAGGAGAAGATCGAGGCCGGGTCTTTGTTCGATACCAATCAGTTCTATTCGGGTTTTTGGCTAGTCAATGCCGAATCGATCGAACAGGCGAAGCAGCTCGCGATGGCAGGATCAAAGGCCTGCAATCGACGCGTTGAACTGCGTGCGTTTTTGGGACAGTAAATGAGTAAGACTAAATTCAGCGCCTCCTTTCAAAAGCTTTGGTCCGCGAGCGCCGCTAGCAACGTCTCAGATGGTCTACTGAAGACCTCTGTGCCGCTACTGGCAACCACCCTGACCAAAGACCCCTTCTGGATCGCCAGCATCTCCGCAATAGTGATGCTGCCATGGTTGCTGTTCGCGATCCCGGTTGGTGGGCTGGTAGATCGCATCAATCGCCGTCAGATGCTTGCGATTGCAAATTCGGTGAGGCTCTCAGCGGCGTTGCTCTTGGCTTTCGCGGTTGGTTTTGACTTCATCTCGCTGCCACTGTTGCTTCTGACCACATTCATGTTTGGGGTTGGTGAGGTCATCTATGACACCACCCTGCAATCGATGATCCCTCAGGTTCTAGACAAGGACCAGCTCGAGCAGGGTAATGCGAGACTGCAGGTTACCTCGGTGACCCTTGGTGAATTCGTTGGAGCACCGCTGAGTGGTGTCCTGTTTGCAATCTCCATCACGCTGCCGTTCTTCTTTGGTGCCTTTGGCGTTTTGGTCGCCGTGCTATTGGTTTTGAGCATCCCGCTGCAGTATGCAAATGCCGAACCGACTCCCAAGACAATCGAGAAAAAGAGCTTTTGGTCTGATGTTCGATTTGGCATCAGATACCTCTATGAGGACAAGACTCTGTTGAAGCTGGTGCTACTCACCTCATCGATTGGCTTTTTCTTCTCGGCCTCAAGCTCAACCATGGTGCTGTTCTTGACCGAGACGTTGCAGGTCCCGGTTGCACTGTTTGGTGTTCTGTTTGCGATGCCGGCGGTTGGAGCACTGTTGGGGTCGGTAATCTCGCATCGAATTTCGAAGAGGCTCGGACGCACCAAAGTCATGGCCATGTCCATGTCAGTCTCATCGCTACTGGTAATACTTCAGGGACTTTCGCCCAACTACTGGGTTCTCGCCGCCCTGGTCACACTTGGAACCGCGATCATCACGATGTGGAATGTGCTGCTGATGGCCACCTACCACCAGGTGATTCCAACCGAACTCTTTGGTCGCATTCACGGCACAAGACGAACCTTAGTTTGGGGTTTGATGCCGATTGGCTCACTGCTAGGAGGTGCGATTGCAAGCGTCGATCTTAGGCTGCCGTTTTTTGTGGGAGGAGCTATCTGCTTCTTGCTCTCGCTCGTGGGATTCCGATTTATCGTCGGCCTGCAGAGCAAAATCACAGAGAGTGAGAACGCCTAGAAACTTGCTCTTTGGAGCCTGTCCCGAATTGCTTCCGCTAGACCGTCGCCCTTAGGGGTAATCGCAACCACTCGCTCAAGACCAAGTGCGTCGGCCTGACGAAGCGCAAAGTAGAGCTGTTGCGCATACCCTTCAACATCATCCGGGGCAATCAGTCGTATCGCTGAGTCTGGAGTTGTTTCAGCTGCGAGTGCGATGAAGCCATCACCGGGTCGAGCAACCTGATTTAAAACCACCTTGGCATTCGGCGCGTAGTGTGATGCGAGTGACCCGCTGACGCGGATGGCAGATGAACCTCGATCGATTTCGAGCCCGGTCACCCGAGTGATCATCTGGGCGGTAATGGCCCCAAGTCGAAGCAGTCTTGGTCTCTCTGAAGTGCAGTCGATAATTGTGGATTCGATTCCAACCTCGGAACCTCCGCCCTCCAAAATAAAATCCTCCGCAGCTAGGTATGCTCCTAGTTCAGCTCGGACTGCCTCAGCATTAGTTGGGGAAACCTTGCCAAAACGATTTGCACTTGGCGCTGCTACACCCAAGCCACCAAGTTTTTCAAATTGACCCAAGAGCTCAAGCGCAACTGGATGTTTGGGCACTCTCAAGGCAACTGTGTCCTGCCCACCCGTTATGAAATCCCCTGCAAGCTCTGATCTTCGCAACACAAGACTCATGGGACCAGGCCAAAAAGCCCTGGCTAGATCCCATGCGTATTCGGGCACTTCGGTTGCCCAAGTGGTGATGAGATCAGGGTTTGAGAAATGAACGATCAGTGGATGATCCGCTGGTCTTCCCTTGGCCGCATAGATTTTCGCAACCGCAGTGGGATTCGTGGCATCGGCACCGAGGCCATAAACCGTCTCAGTGGGGATGGCGACAAGGTGGCCCTCGCGTAGTGCCCGGGCAGCCTCAAGAATCTCGCTCATGCAGTTACTTTTTAGCTTGGGTTGTCGATGTCAATGACCTCGCGGTCAAAGGGAGCACGTGCGCTCCATCCAAGTTCGGACTCGATTCTAAATCTCATTCGGTCACTCGCAGTTGGCTCACCGTGGGTGACATAGGTCTGGGTTGGCGGCTTCGGTGCGGTCTTCATCCAGGCAATTAGTTCATCCGCATCGGCATGCCCGGAGAGAGTCTCCAGTTGGAAAACCTCGGCCCTGATTTCAACGTCCTTGCCAAAGATTCGAAGTGTTCTCTCGCCCTCGGCCAACAGTCGACCGCGTGTCCCACCCGCCTGATAACCAGAGATAACAATGGCATTCTTCGGATCTGCTCCATATGCGATGACATGGTGTAGCACGCGACCACCGGTCATCATGCCGCTGGCGGCAATGATGATCTTCGCTCCCTTGCGATCGTTGAGCTCTTTGGATTCCTCAACGCTGTGGACCATCTTGGCCACCGAGTACATAGCCTCGAACTCTTCGAGGTTAATTCGGTGCTCCTCTTGATGGCGTTGATACATAGCGGTGACATTCTCAGCCATCGGGCTGTTCACAAAAATCGGTACCGTCGGAATCTCACCGCGCTGCATCAGTCGGTAGGTGTGGAGCATCAGAGCTTGAGTTCTGCCGACTGCAAAAGCTGGAATCACAACAGTGCCACCGCGCTCAAGTACCTCTTTCAAGATTGGCTTGAGTTCAAGCTCTGGGTCCACATTTGGATGAGTGCGATCACCATAGGTGGACTCCGTCACCAGAATGTCGCACTCCTGCAATGCCGCTGGTGGATTGAGTAGTGGGTCGTTGGCTCTTCCAAGGTCACCCGAAAAGTGGATTCGCTTGCCATTTACGGTTAGCTGCAGTTGAGCCGCACCGAGAATGTGACCGGCATGAATGAACTTGGCCTTGATTCCTGCTGCCAGCTCGACCTCTTTGTCGAAGTGGACTGTTCTAACCAGGTCGAGCGCGCGCTCGACATCATCTTGGTTGTAAAGCGGTTTCGCTGGTTTGTGTTTTGTGTAGCCCTTGCGGTTAGCTCGCTCAGCCTCTTCTTCCAAAAGGTGAGCGCTGTCTCGCCACATGATTTCGCACAGTTCTGCGGTGCCCGCGGTCATTAATACCTTGCCGTGAAACCCATGCTTAGCCAATGCCGGTACATAACCCGAGTGGTCTAGATGTGCATGAGTGATCAACACCATGTCGATGGTGTCCGGTGGAACCGGAAACTCTTGCCAGTTTTTGAGGCGAAGGTTTTTGTAGCCCTGAAATAAGCCGCAATCAACCAAGATTCGCTTGCCATTTGATTCGATCAGGTAGCGACTTCCGGTAACGGTCTCAGTTGCACCTAAGAAACTAAGCGAATTCTTGGGTCTCTCCATAGCCAAAGCTTAGAACGACCAACCCCTTGATTGGAGATAGCTGCAATAACACTTGTATGCAAAGGCCATAACAGCTGTATCAAAATCCCATCAGCGTTCAAACCAGATTTAGCCTTCGGCTAACCAGCGCTCACGTCAGTGAGCGCTAGATAGGCGACGCTGATGAAACTCAAGGTATTACTGCTCTCACTCCTGGTTGGTTTTGTGCAGACCCTGATTCCACTTAGTGCCCAGGCCAATGCGCCTCAGCCTCCTGCTGGACCAGTGTTCAACCAGGTTCAACTCAAAGTGTTGGCTGACAACGACTTTGCCGTCTTTATGGGTAACGACCAGGAGATCACCAGGTTGTTTTACCAGAACAACGTGAGCTGGTACGCGCAGGTTGATGCAATTCAGACTCTGGATGTTTACCCCATAAGTGGCGAAACTTTCATTTACATCCTGCCCATGGGTGGAAACGGCTATGTCCCTCCGGGTCAGGGAAACGGTGGTGAGGAGAACTGGTCCGGCGTCCTGAACAACATTCCACTGCTTGACTATCCAGGTGGTGAGGTGGCCGTGGGTCGCAGCGTCTCGGACCCTAAGGACATTCTGCACAGCGGCTACCTGATACTCAATGAGCACATCACCGGCTTTACCAACAGTGCCGGAAACATTGCAAATGGTGACTTCAGCGTTACCTTGGAGGATCTGCAGCCAGCAAGCCGCAATCTCATTTGGGGCGATGCTGTCAGGTCATCGAGCCCACAGATTGCTGACCCATTCAACAGCTGCACGGTGGCATGTAGCGGAAACCGCTTCTCCCCTGCAATTCCAAACGGAGCTTGGGACTTTCCAGATGGCACAGCAGTGCTTTTCCGCTACCCACTGAGTAATGCAAACCTTCCGGTGTCACCGGGAGATCGTCAGATCACAGTCTCTTGGAAGGACCCAGGTGCTGGGGGTGCAGTGGATGACTACCTCATCGAATACAAAGAGACCAGTCAGCCCGACTCCACCTACAAAGTTTTTGGAACAGTTCCGGGCACAGCTCGAACTTCAACCGTTACCGGTCTTACTAACGGAACTGCATACACGATTCGAGTATCTGCCAGAAATTCGGCCGGATCAGCATCTTCACTTGGTAGATCTGTAGTTCCAACTGGTACGCCCTCGAGACCGACCAACCAGGCTTACGCAGCTGGTGACGGCTCGGTTTCCATCGACTTTGCTGCCCCGGATAACGATGGCGGCATGGCCATCACCAACTATGCCTACTCACTTGATGATGGCCAAACTTGGATCACCCGAAATCCAGCATCGGTTGCCTCACCAATCACCATCCCGAACCTGACAAACTTCACCAACTACAACGTCAGACTGAGAGCCCTTAACCCGTTTGGTGCTGGGCCGGCATCGCTACCAATCACGGTAAGGCCTGGAATTACTCAAACCAGAACTCTCACCTATCTGTCGGGCACACTGGCAGAAACCAGCCCCTTGCCAGCCGGTGGCACTCTAGCGGTCGGTGAAACCTTCACCATTCCTGCTGGCCCAACCAGAACCAACTTCACCTTCACCGGCTGGAAAGAGGGAAGCACGCTCTATGCACCTGGTGCTACCTATACAGTCGGGGCAACCAATCCGAACCTCACCGCTCAATGGGTTCAGAACTCCCTGCTCGGCCTGAACACAAGTCAAGGGGCGTCCAAGGTTTTGACCTGGAATATCGCTGCTAATCAGAGCATCGATGTCACGGTAGCCGCTGGTGCGAGCAACTCGGTGCGGATTCAGATTCCAGATGGCGCACTGGCACCGGGCACCGAGGTGATCTTTTGGAGATTGCTAAATGATGAGCTCGCGAAGGCCAGAATCAATAACTCCAAGGACTACTTCGTGAACCTGGCTGTCACCTGGGCCAAGGGTGACGATGTAAATACGCCAAAGTATGTGGTCGATGCCAGCATTCCAATTCTGCTGACTATCACTAACCCCGACATCGTTGCTGGGGCAACCGCTTGGCAGATTGTTGGCGACACGGTTCGCGTGATTGGAAATGCCACTAGGAACGGTGAATTGGTTATCCAATTCACTGAGGACCCAGTGATTACTGCGGCCAACGTGCCGCCAGCTCCAGCATTCAGCGCACCAATTGCAACCGTTGATGGCTTCACCGTTAACATCACAAACTATGACGCTCAGTACACCTGGGACACCCCAACCATCACAGCTGGAAACGTCTCGGTTGGAACGGCCAATGGAAACACGCTGCCGCTCACTGTGACAGGACTTACCCCCGGTCAGTCAGCAACCATTACTCAGAAGGCGTTTCTAAATGGGGTTTATCAGGCGGGCACATTGACCGGAAATTCGATCATCCCCGCTACGGCACCGCAGTCAACACCGGTCCGCACCGCACCCCTGCTTCCCGAAATCAACTCCTTCTCAAAACGAGTTTTGGAGGAGGGTGCCAGTGAGCAGGTAACGCTATTTGGAAGAAGATTGAATCTGATTAGCAAAATCTCGATCGCCGGCCAACCGGTGAAGGTCGAGAGTTCGTCGGCAACCGAAATGACTCTTCGACTCCCATCTCTAAAGGTTGGAAAATACGACTTGGACATGGTCGTTGACGGCGGTGGTTCTTTCACCTTCCTCGAGGCATTTGAATTCATCGCGAAAGCCCAAACCGTTATTGAAGAGACTCCAGTGCTGGAATCGCCTTCCCCAAGAGCCAGTTGGAGCCGAATGCGCCTTTCCGGCTTCCAGGGTGATCGATCAACAATTACGGCTGAGCTTGGCTCCCGTTTGAGAACTAAGGTCTCAGGCATGGGCCAGGTGTCAAAGGTAATTTGCACCGGCACCACATCTGCTACCAAGGCAACCGAGTCCGATCGCCTTCTAGCTCTGAGCAGAGCAAAGGCCGCCTGCAATCGCATCAGATCGATGTATCCAAATGCCAGCTACACCACAAAGGCTTGGCCGGCATCAGGTGTTGGAGCCAGACACCGGTCGGTCTTCGTGGTTATCGAGCGACAGAGAAACTAGTAACCGATTGACTTGAGGTATTCGCGAGAATCCTTGATGCAATCGAATGGGTCACGGCCGTAGGTCATGTCCTGCTCGATGAAGAAGAAGTCTGCTCCAGCCTTCTCGCTCGCAGGCAGCAGTGCTGGCCAGTTCATGTTTCCCTGACCTACCTCGGCGAACTGAATGATGTTGACGAACTTGTCGTATCCTTCGGCGAACTTGCCGGCGTTGAACAGTTCGATTGCCTCTTGAGGCAG
This sequence comes from Micrococcales bacterium UBA7472, assembly GCA_002478545.1. Classification (GTDB taxonomy): domain Bacteria; phylum Actinomycetota; class Actinomycetes; order Actinomycetales; family Microbacteriaceae; genus Aquiluna. The sequence goes on along the minus strand of DLOY01000047.1, from coordinate 4,618 downwards.
AGCCGCGACTCGATAGTCCTTCACGTGGATGAGTTTGCATACCCCCTGGTAGAGCTCGAGCATGTCTAGTGGTGCCATGCCACCTCGCTGAACCCAGTGCAGATCAACCTCGAAATAAACATCGGGAGCAACTCGTCTGACGATATCGAAGATGCGCTCACCATCAAACTGAATCAAATCAGCATGGTGGTTGTGGTAGCAGAGGGTTATGCCCTCATTAGCCAAGCGCTGAGCGTAGGGGTTTAGCTCGGCCGCCCATGCCTCAGTTGCTTCTTTAGAGACCATTGCCTCGAATGGCATCATGCCGATTCGAACATAGCGAGCACCAAGGCGTTTGCAGTCAGAAACGACCTTTTCGAATTCACCGGAAAGTGAGTCGATGCCAGGCTTTGGGTGCAGCGCAACCGATAGTGCACCAACCTCAAAACCTAGCTCGTTGATTGCGCGCTCCAGATCCGCAGTGTTCTTTTCGTCCATCGGAATCTGTGAAACCTCAACGCAATGAATATCGAGTGCCGCGAGCTGCTCAAGCACCTGATACATCCCTTGCTGGGCAACCTGATCTTTGAGCATCATCAGTTGAACGCCGAGTTTTGCCATGTTAGTCACGCTCCGAATACTTGCCCTCTTCGCGGATGCGAATGTTGAGGAAGTCTAGGTACTCCTGGTCATCGAAGTTCTCGATTGATACCTCTTCGCCGATCCACGTCGAGAGGTGGATGGCGTTTGCTAGACGAACGCCATGGATGCCCTCGGCTCCTGGAGCTAAAAGCTCCTCTTCGCCTAGACAGGCTGCTGCGAAGTTGCGCATTACTTCGGAGTGTTGCTCACCCCAAACTGATGAGTAGCTCTTGGTCTCTTTTGAGAGGAATGAAGAGGTGTCGAGTTGACCTCGGAACAGTTTGGCAACATCCTCTGGACCCATGTTCTTGGAGATTTCTTGCTCTGGCTGAGTGAGTCTCCAGATGGTGACATCCTTTGAGTTCTCAACTACCACCTTGCCGCTATCAAACAAGATCTCAAGGCGGTCAGTGCCCATCAGGTCATGGGTTGATGTCATGAATGAACCGGTCGCACCATCAGCAAAGCTAACCAAGGCGTTAACCTCGTCCTCCACCGCGATATCTCTTCTGAATCCAAACTGGGCCTTGGCGAATACCGACTTTGGAACACCACAGATCCACTGCCAAAGATCAAGTTGGTGGGGAGCCTGGTTCACCAAGACACCGCCGCCTTCACCACCCCAGGTCGCACGCCAAGCAGACGAATCGTAGTAACCCTGTGGTCGCCACCAGTTGGTGATGATCCAAGAGGTGTGACGCAGTGCTCCCAATTCACCAGATGCAACCAGAGCCTTCAGGTCTTTATAGAGAGGGTTGGTGCGCTGGTTGAAAAAGACACCGAACTTGAGCTCAGGCTTGGACTTCGCAACGTCGATTAGACGCTGAGCCTGCTTGGTGTAGACACCGACTGGTTTCTCAACCAGTGCGTGCACACCGTGCTCAAGCGCGTAGATTCCGATTTCTGGGTGCAGGTAATGGGGCACAGTGGTAACGACCGCGTCAACCGAGCCAGAGGTGATGAGTTCTTTGTAATCGGAGAAGAAAGGAACTCCGAGCTCTTGGGCCCTGTCTTCAATTGCAGGATTCACATCTGAGATGGCACCGATAACCATGTTGGGCACCAGGCCTTGAGAAATGAACCCGGCATACGCAGCGCCCTCGGCTCCCATTCCTATGATTCCAAGTCTTATCTTTTGAGACATTTCTAAGTCCTTTCCGATCACTGAGCTTTATGAAAAGTCGACGTTTGCTTCGCGCAGCAGTTTTATAAGGGCGGTGTGTGCGGTGGTCCAAAGCTCCGGCCCACACAAACCACCAAAAGCATCGAAATCACCAAGGTGAGGTTCGATGGACAAAAAGCCCTGGTAACCCGAATCTCTCAAGCCAGCAATCAACTCCGGGAACTGACCATCACCCTCGCCCGAGGGAACAATCTCACCAAGCGGGTTCTCGGCAGTTGGCGAAAGCGCATCCTTGCAGTGGATGTAGTCGGTGTATTGACGAACCATCGGGTAGGCGCCATCAAACGGCTTATATCCGCACTGGACATAGTTGGCAGGGTCGATGATTGCGCGATAGTTGGGAGAGTTGATGGTAGTCATCAGATCAACCACGCGCTCTGGAATGTCGCCGTAGATGTCTTTTTCGTTCTCGTGAAGCAGGGTGATTCCACCTGCCTCAGCCAGCTCAACCATCGCCTTGGTGCGGCGCATCACCTCGTCACGATACTGAGTCGGGTCATCGCCCTCTGGGATAAAGAAGCTAAACATTCTTATGTAGGAAGCGCCAAAGAACTTCGCCACCTCAACGCCGTGCTTGGCGCGAGCCAAGTGAGCCTCAAATGGATCGGTGATAAAGATTTTCCCCAGGTCAGAACCCACGGATGAGAGTTTGATACCTGCAGCGTCCAACTTGGACTTCGCAAGTTCCAGCTGCTCCTGCGATAGATCCAAAACCTTGGTTCCCCATGCGCTGCGAAACTCTACGGATTTGATACCTAGCTTTGAGAGCAGTTCAATTTGCTCGTCTAGATCTTTGGAAATCTCATCTGCAAATCCGGTGATGTGCCACATAAAAACGTTTCCTCTCGAGAAGTTGAGGTTTTTGCATCCGAAGTAATTTGGCTTCGAATTAGAGCGAGTGGGCAACGCTGACCATCAAGCAGATACTAATGCAACCGATTGCCAAAACTTAATGAAATTTAGTCACAAAAAGACACAATTTGATTACGTTTCAGGTATCGCCTCGAGTTGAGGGCTGCAAACGCAGTTCTAGACTGGCGGAATGGTCAAGCCTCAGCCCAAGCGCCGTTATGTCCCGATTGACATGAGCGCATATGAGGCACTCGATGGCGAATGGCGAAAGATTGGTCTCTCTGCCCCAGCTCGGAAGGCACTTGTCGATGCCAAGCTATACAAGGTCAGTGACCTTAGAAAGATCACACTGACCGAGTTAACCGAATTAGAAGGCATATCTAAGTCCTCTATCGCCCGCATCAAAGTGATCATGAACGCCAAAAAAATCAGTTTTCGCTAGCACAATCGTTATAACGATTGTGCTACGTGGGGAAGCTAATCAACCAGCTAGACGTTCGATGATGAATGGGACTACATCTAAAGCAGGGCACTGATTTTCAATCGGTCTTCAATCGCGCTCGCCAGGCAGCACCCGAGGCATTTGATCAACAATCCATTCGCAACCTGATTGGTGGCGAATGGGTGGTATTGGGAAACCAGGCCTCTCATCTCACGCCCGTTGATCAATCAACCATCGTGGGCCCATCCATGCTCAATTTGAAGCAGACTCAAGACGCCGTTCACAAAGCATCAAAGATGCACACCACCTGGGGCAAGGTAACTCTAGATGAGCGGAAGAACCGGGTAGCGAAAGCCGTCGAATTACTACGCGAACACAGAGACACCATTGCACAGCTTCTGGTTTGGGAAATTGGTAAACCTTGGAAACTAGCTTGTGCCGATGTAGACCGCTGTATCGAAGGCGTGGAGTGGTACCTCGGTGAAATCGATCGTCAGATTCAAGGTCGAACCCCGCTGTCTGGACCGGTATCAAACATCGCTTCTTGGAACTACCCGCTGAGCGTTCTGGTTCACGCCGAGCTCGTCCAACTTCTAGCAGGCAACGCGGTGATCGCTAAGACTCCAAGTCAGGGTGGGTTTCATGCACTAACTCTTTCGCACGCGCTGATGGCGCGGGCGGGTCTGCCGGTCACCTTGATATCTGGTTCGGGTTCAGAACTGGCTCCAGCGCTAGTTAGCTCACCGGAACTCGGAGCGCTTGCGTTTGTTGGTGGTCGCAATAATGGTCGCGCAGCAGCTAGCTCACTGACCTCGCTGGCTAAGCGTCACATATTGGAACAGGAAGGCTTGAACTCCTGGGGTATTTGGAACTACTCCAACTGGTCCGAGCTGGCAGCGCATCTAACTAAGGGTTTTGAATACGGCAAACAGCGCTGCACCGCCTACCCACGTTATGTGGTCCAGCGTGAACTCTTCCCAGAATTCTTAGAGATGTACCTGGAGGTAGTGAAGAACCTGCGCTTTGGTCACCCACTCGCAGTCCAAGATCCAAACGATGACTATCCGGACCTGCACTTCAGCTCCGTAATCTCAGCAAAGAAAGCCAAAGAACTAAACGAGGCCTTTGATGAGGCAGTAAACCGTGGTGGTGTGCCCCTTTACCGCGGCAAGCTGAGTTCAGGCACGTTCCTAGATGGGCAAGACACCTCAGCGTATGTGGCACCGATGACACTCTTGGAGCCTCCGAAGTCTTGGTCGATTCACCACTCCGAACCATTTGGGCCACTTGACTCTGTTGTCCTGGTTGACACCGAGGCTGAGCTACTTGCAGCCATGAATGTGTCGAATGGCAACCTGGTTAGCTCGGTTGCAACAGATGACATGGCCTTCGCGGAGCGGGTCCGAGAAGAGTCGCAAGCCTTCAAGTTTGGAATCAACAAGCCAAGAAGTCGCGGTGACAAGGCAGAGGTGTTCGGTGGTCGCGGTGCAAGCTGGCGTGGTTGCTTTGTTGGTGGAGAC
>DLOY01000094.1:1675-5547 GCA_002478545.1 Micrococcales bacterium UBA7472 | reverse complement strand
CATGCGGCCAAGTTCATCGAAGATGGCGTTTTGGTCGAAGAGTTCCTCGATGGCCAAGAGGTCTCGCTGTTCTTCCTAAGCGATGGCAAAAGCGTCATGCCGCTCTCCCCAGCTCAGGATTACAAGCGCGCATACGACAATGACGAAGGTCCAAACACCGGAGGAATGGGTGCATACTCACCAATCCCCTGGCTTCCCGAGGGCTTCGTCGAAGAAGTGACCGAGCGCGTTGCTCAGCCAACCGTGAATGAAATGGCAAGGCGCGGTATCGAGTTTGTTGGGCTTTTGTACTGCGGTCTGATCCTGACTTCTCGTGGCGTGAAAGTGATTGAGTTCAATGCCCGCTTCGGCGATCCTGAGACCCAGGTTGTACTCAGAAGACTTCAATCGAACCTCGCAGATCTCTTGATGCGAAGCGCAACCGGGAAGCTTGAAAATGGCCCTGGCGCTGAGTTCTCTTCGCGCTGTGCGGTAACAGTAGTCCTGGCATCAGAGGGCTACCCGGTCACAAACGCTCCGGTTAGGGAGGTGTTCGGAATCGAATCGGCTGAGGCTATGGATGATGTCGAGGTCTGCAAGGCAAGCCCAACCGGTCGAGTCCTTTCGGTTGTGGGCTGCGGACAAACCTTCCAAGAGGCCAGAACTCTCGCTTACGAGGGCATGGCCCGAATTTCTCTGGAGGGCGGTTTCTACCGCCACGACATTGGGCTCAAGGTGAGCTAGTGGAACTCCAGGGTTTTCGCCACATCTACTCCGGTAAAGTTCGTGAGCTTTACGAACCTACCGACCCAAACTTTTCACACTTAGTTCTGATCGTGGCCTCCGATCGAGTCAGTGCTTTTGACCATGTGCTCGATCCAGAGATCCCCGGTAAGGGCGAGAACCTGACCGCCATGACCAACTTCTGGTTTGACCGGCTTGATGTTCCAAACCACCGCTCGAGTGAGCTGGCGGTTCCCTCAGCATTCGCCGGTCGCGGCATGATTGCCAAGCGACTGGAAATGTATCCGGTTGAGTGTGTGGTCCGCGGTTACCTATCTGGCTCAGGTTGGAAGGAATATCAGCAATTTGGCACAGTGTGCGGGATAGAGCTTCCCGAGGGCCTCGGGTTTGGCGACAAGTTGCCGCATCCGATCTTCACGCCTGCATTTAAGGCAGAGCAGGGTGAGCACGATGAGAACATCACCTTTGAACAGACCATTGAACTGGTTGGCTCAAAGGTTGCCGAGGAACTTCGGGATTTGAGCATCGGCATCTTTATCAAAGCCTCGCAACTAGCAGCTAAGGCTGGCCTGATACTGGCCGATACTAAATTCGAATTTGGCAACGATCCAAGAACCAACCTGATGACCTTGGGCGATGAGGTACTGACCCCAGACTCATCAAGGTATTGGGATCGCGAACTCTGGGAGCAGGGTGTCCGCGACCAAAGCTTTGACAAGCAGATCGTGCGAAATTGGCTTGCCCAAAATTGGGATCAACAGGGTGAACCGCCAACCTTGCCAGCTGAGGTTGTCAGCCTGACAGCAGAAAAATACGCCGAGCTGAGACAAAAACTAATCACGATTTAGTGACAGCGGAATTGCGTCCAAAAATCTTGGTTAGTGTTTGTTTGTGAGGACAACGGCGCTCTACCAAAAACATCAAGAACTAGGTGCAGCCTTTACCGATTTTGGCGGCTGGAACATGCCCGTGCGCTATGGTTCAGACCTCGACGAACACCACGCCGTTAGAAACTCCGCTGGGCTTTTTGACATCAGCCACATGGCTCAGATCAGCGTCTTGGATGACGCAGCAAATTTCTTGGACTACGCCGTCGTTTCAAAGGTTTCCTTGCTGGCGGATGGCCGAGCCAAATACACGATGATTTGCAATGAGCAGGGTGGCATCATCGACGACCTGATCGTGTATCGAATCGCTGAGCGGGATTACCTGGTTATTGCAAATGCCTCGAATCGCGAGGCTGTATTTGCCCAGCTCTCAAAACTTGCCAAAGACTTTGATGTCGAACTTCAAGATCACTCGCTCGACTCGGCGCTGCTCGCTCTTCAGGGGCCTAAGGCTAATGAGATCTTGAGTGAGCTAGTGGACATCGACCCGACGCCGTTGAAGTACTACTCGATTGCACCCGCAAACCTCAACGGCGTTCCAGTGCTCCTGGCTCGGACCGGCTACACCGGTGAAGATGGCTTTGAGATTTCGATGCAGAAAGAGCATGCGGAAAAGGTGTGGGACTTGATTCTCGCGACCGGCGGCGATCGAATCAAACCCTGTGGTCTCGCTGCTAGAGACACTCTTCGACTTGAAGCCGGCATGCCACTGTATGGACACGAACTTGATCTCGCGACCAAACCCCAGGATGCCGGACTGGGTCGAGTCATTGCTCGGGACAAAGAAGACTTTGTGGGTAAAGCTGCCCTTGTTTCTCACCAGCCAAAAAAGCTCCTTCACGGCCTGCGCGGTGAGGGGCGACGAGCTGCGCGCCAAGACTATGAAATCTTTGTCCCAGGGAGCGAGAACGCGATTGGGAAAGTGACCTCGGGAGCGCTCAGCCCGACCCTTGGGTATCCGGTTGCGATGGCCTATTTAGACGTTGCGGAGCAACTTCAAATTGGCACCCAGCTAGAAGCAGATGTTCGTGGCACGAGGGTGAGCTACGAGGTGGTAGCGATGCCGTTTTACAAACGAGAGGGAAAGTAATGTCGAACCCAGAAAACCTCAAGTACACCAAGGAGCACGAGTGGGTGCTGATCGATGGTGATGTTGCCACCGTTGGCATCACCCGCTACGCCGCTGATGCCCTGGGGGAGATTGTGTACGTCGACCTACCAAAGGTCGGTTCAAACACCAGCTACATGAAAATCTGCGGCGAGATCGAATCCACGAAGTCTGTTGGTGAACTCTATGCACCAATGGATGGTGAGGTCGTCGAGGCAAACTCAGCCTTGGCCAACTCTCCTGAGACCATCAACGATGACCCTTATGGCGCTGGTTGGCTTGTAAAGATCAAGTTCAGTTCACTGCCAGAGCTACTAACCGCATCCGAATACAACGCACTAATTGGGGAGTAACTAAGTGCTAGAGAAGCACCACAACTTTCAGTATCGCCATGTAGGTCCAACCCTTGACCAGCAGCAGGAAATGCTGGACTTTGTGGGTGCTTCCTCGCTCACTGACCTAATGGCCAAGGCATTGCCCGAGGCAATCCAGTATCAGGGTGGATCAACGCTCCCAGATCCGATCTCCGAGGATGAGGCACTCGCTAGATTGCACGAGATTGCAGCCAAGAACCGAATCACTCAGAGCTTTATTGGGCAGGGCTATTACGGCACCAGAACTCCCGGGGTCATCAAACGAAATGTTTTGGAAAACCCGAGTTGGTACACCGCCTACACCCCCTACCAGCCTGAGATCAGCCAAGGTCGACTAGAGGCCCTGATTAACTTCCAAACCGTAGTCACGGACCTGACCGGCATGAAAACTGCCAACGCGTCGATGCTCGATGAATCAACGGCTGTGGTCGAGGCGATGATGGTTGCAAAGCGCAGCGCTGATTCGCAGTCCAACATCTTCTTTGCGGACAACGATCTCTACCCACAAACCAAGCAGCTGCTCGAGCACAGAGCAGAGCCGCTCGGAATAACCGTGCGCTACTTCGATCCGGCAAACCTTGCTGAGCTCGACGAGGAGTGCTTTGGTGCAGTCGTTCAGTACCCAGGCAGCTCTGGCCGAATTGTTGACATGACCAATCTGTTTGCAAAGGTGCACGAGTTTGGTGGACTGGCAATTGCCACCGCAGATTTGATGGCACTCACCCTGCTGAAGCCACCAGGTGAAATGGGAGCAGACGTAGTCTGCGGTACCACTCAACG
>DLOY01000094.1:0-1517 GCA_002478545.1 Micrococcales bacterium UBA7472 | reverse complement strand
AGTAACATCTGCACCGCTCAGGTTTTGCTCGCGGTGATGGCAGGAATGTATGCCGTCTACCACGGACCTAAGGATCTCAAGGCAATTGCGCTCGAGATCCACGCCAAGGCAACAGCTCTTGCAAAGGTGCTCCAGGAGAGCGGCTTCAAGCTTCAGCACCAGAACTACTTCGACACCATTCGTGTGGTTGAAACCGATGCTCAGCGTTACTTTGCCGAGGCACGCAAGCACGACCTAACCATGTTCAAGGTCGATGCCAACACCTTGGGAATCTCAGTCGATGAGAGCACCAGCTGGCAGCACCTTGCTGACCTGGCCGCAGCTTTTGGAGCAAGAGCTCCAAAGCCAGAGGACGCTTCAGATCGACTAACCAACCACAGAATCACAAGCTATCTAGACCACCCAGTCTTCAATAGCTATCACTCAGAAACTGCGATGCTTCGCTATTTGAAGAAGCTCGCGGACTTTGACTACGCACTAGACCGCGGCATGATCCCGCTGGGCTCATGCACCATGAAGCTCAACTCGGTAACCGAGATGGAAGCTGTCACTTGGCCAGAGTTTGCAAACCTTCACCCATTTGCACCAGCCGAGGACACCCAGGGTTACCTAGAGCTGATCAACGAACTAACTAGCTGGCTATCCGACATCACCGGATATGAGGCAGTCTCACTGCAGCCAAACGCCGGCTCACAGGGTGAGCTTGCTGGTCTACTGGCTATTCGCGGCTACCACCGCTCACGCGGCGACTTTGGTAGAAATGTCTGCCTAATCCCATCCTCAGCCCACGGCACCAATGCCGCGAGCGCCGTGCTCGCGGGCATGGAGGTTGTGGTTGTGGCATGCGATGAAAACGGCAACGTCGATGTCGAAGACCTGAAGGCAAAGATCGCAGAGACTGGTGACAAGCTCTCCGCCCTGATGATCACCTACCCATCCACCCACGGTGTTTACGAAGAAGCTGTTGTTGAGATCTGTGACCTGGTTCACGCAGCCGGAGGTCAGGTCTACATCGATGGCGCAAACACCAACGCAGTGGTTGGCTTTGCCAAGTTTGGTGAGTTCGGTGGCGATGTCTCGCACCTAAACCTGCACAAGACCTTCTGTATCCCTCACGGTGGTGGTGGTCCAGGTGTTGGTCCAGTTGTTGCTCGCACTCACCTAGCCAAGTTCCTCCCTGGCCACTCGATGGCCCAGCAAGAGCTGACCGGCTACGGGCCAGTTTCCGCTGCTCCATTTGGATCACCAAGCATCCTGCCGATTTCTTGGGCCTACATCCAGATGATGGGATCCGAGGGTCTGAGAGTTGCAACCTCGGTTGCAGTGCTGAGCGCAAACTACGTAGCGAAGAAGCTCTCCGATGCTTTCCCACTCCTCTACACCGGCAAGCACGGCTTAGTGGCTCACGAGGCCATCATCGACATTCGTCCGCTGCAGCGCGATGCCGGTATCAGTAACGATGACATCGCAAAACGCTTAGTTGACTACGGCTTCCACGCTCCAACCATGAGCTTCCC
>DLOY01000016.1 GCA_002478545.1 Micrococcales bacterium UBA7472 | reverse complement strand
CTAAGCGTTGCCAACAAGCCCGATAGCTACGACATCTGTTTCATCCCCGAGGGGGATACCAGAGAGTGGCTCCGGGAGTTTGTGCCATCTGAGCCAGGCAAAATCATCGATACCGAGGGCAACGAAGTGGGCACCCACGATGGTCACGTGGGTTTCACCATCGGTCAGCGAAAGGGTCTTCGGCTTGGCAGACCAGCCAAGGACGGTAAGCCCCGTTACGTTTTGGAGATCAGGCCCAAGACCAAAGAGGTGATTGTTGGTTCCGAGGAGGCACTGCAAATCACCCAGTTGGCCGGGTCACGGTTTAGCTGGTGTGGACTTGCCCCGGATAACCCAGAAGAGTTCTTCGACTGCGAAGTTCAGGTCCGAGCTCATGGCGAGACGGTGCCTGCACGGGCAGCCGTGGTGGATGACGAATTGGTAATTGAACTAACCCAACCGCTCTACGGTGTTGCACCAGGGCAAACCGCAGTGATTTACCTTGGCACCAGGGTGCTTGGTCAAACCACTATCGACAGAACCGTCTCGGCGGTGGCAATCAATGTCTGAAAAGCGGATCGAAGAGCTTCGTCGGCAGATTCAGTATTACCGAGATGCCTATTACCAAGAGAATCAATCCCTGATTTCTGACTATGACTACGACCTTTTGGAGCGCGAGCTAAAAACCCTGGAGGCAGAGCACGGTGTCACCGATGGCTCCCCGACAGTTTTGGTTGGTGGCAGGGCCAGCGAGGTCTTTGCTCCGGTAAAGCACCTAACTCCAATGATGTCTTTGGACAACGCCTTCAGCGAGGAGGAGTTTCTGGCCTGGTCGCAACGAGCCGGTGGCGGCCCATTTCTTTGTGAACCAAAAATCGATGGTCTAGCTCTATCGATTACCTACGAAAACGGAGTGCTGGTCAAGGCGGCAACTCGAGGTGATGGTGAAACCGGTGAGGATGTCACGCAGAATGTGCTCACCATTCAAGGTGTCCCACACCGACTTCATGGCTCCAATCACCCATCGGTGATTGAAGTCAGGGGAGAGGTCTACTTCCCGCTCAAGGCCTTCGAAAAGCTAAATGCCGATCTAGTTGCAGCCGGCAAAGCTCCTTTTGCGAACCCCAGAAACTCAGCTTCCGGATCACTTCGTCAAAAAGACCCCGCCGTTACAGCATCTCGACCACTTCGCATGTTGGTGCATGGTTTTGGAAGCTTCGAGGGGCTCAATACCCAGTCTGAGGTTTATCAGTTACTTGAGAGTTGGGGTCTACCGACCACCAAGCAGTTCGCCGTTGTTGAAGATGCCACTAGCGCCTATCAGTTCATTACTCAACTGAGTCAAAAGCGCCACGCTCTCGAGCACGAGATCGATGGGGTTGTGGTGAAGGTCGATGAACTCTCCAGGCAACGAGAGTTGGGCGCTACCTCTAGAGCTCCGAGGTGGGCGATTGCCTATAAATACCCGCCCGAGCAGGTCAACACCAAGCTTTTGGATATCAAGGTTTCGATCGGTAGAACAGGCCGAGCGACACCCTTTGCAGTTCTTGCTCCCGTCAAAGTTGCGGGTTCTGAGGTTGAATTTGCGACCCTACACAACCAAGACCAGGTCAAAGCCAAAGGTATTTTGATCGGCGACACCGTGGTCTTGCGAAAGGCCGGAGATGTCATCCCCGAAATCCTGGGTCCGGTAGTAGCACTCCGCAGTGGCTCGGAGCGCGAATTTGTGATGCCGACCCACTGCCCGGAGTGCTCATCGGAGCTTGCACCAGCACAAGAGGGTGATGTTGATTTGCGTTGCCCGAATGCGCAGAGCTGTCCGGCGCAGCTCAGAGAGCGCATTGCGTACATCGGGTCTAGGGCGGCACTTGACATCGAGGCACTTGGTTACGTGAGCGCGACTGCGCTCACTCAGCCTCTTGAGCCCGCTGAAGCACCGGTGCGGAGCGAGGCTGACCTATTTGACCTGACTCTTGAAAAACTGCTGCCGATTCGTGCCTACGTATTGGACCCAGACACCGGTCTTCCGAAGCACGATTCAGACGGAAATCCCAAGATTGTTGACTTTTTCCGCAAAAAAGACGGCTCGCCCGCCGAGGTCGCGCTGAAACTTATAGCCAATCTTGAAGAGGCTAAATCTAGAGAGCTTTGGAAGATTCTGACCTCGTTGTCCATTCGCCATGTTGGGCCCGTAGCAGCCAGGGCGCTGTGCAACCAATTTGGATCCATCGAAAAGATTCTGCAGGCCAGCGAGGAGGATCTCTCTGAGGTTGATGGTGTCGGTCCAACCCTTGCCTCCTCCATCAAGGATTGGTATCGAGAGCCCTGGCACCAGCGCATCATCGAACGCTGGAAGGCCTCCGGAGTGCAGCTAGAGATTCCAGGCTTTGCTGGACCGGTGTCTAACGATGGAATCTTTAGTGGCATGACCATCGTGGTTACTGGAAGCATGCAGTCAATGACTCGCGAGGATGCCGAAGCCAAGATCATCGCCCACGGAGGTAAGGCTAGCTCATCTGTTTCAAAGAAGACTTCATTTGTGGTGGCAGGTCTCGGCGCTGGTTCGAAGCTTGCCAAGGCTGAGGAGCTCGGCATCGAGGTAATCGACGAAGCTACCTTTATCGCCCGTCTCGCTGACTAAAGAAACTAGACTTTAGACATTCGCCAACTTCGAATTGAGCTGATGCATGTCTGAAATAACCCCAGATACCGTAAGGCACCTCGCCTCGCTAGCCAGAATCCTGGTAACCGATGAGGAGGTGGAGCGACTAGCCGGAGAGCTCGGAGTCATTGTCGACTCCGTTGCCATGGTGAACCAAGCCGTATCCGGAGACGTGGTCGCTACCTCGCACCCAATCCCAATGGCAAATGTCTTCCGTGAGGATGTGCTTAGACCTTCCCTCACCCAGGCTCAGGCCCTATCAAGCGCTCCAGACAGCGCTGAGGGTCGTTTCCGAGTCGCAGCAATTTTGGATGAGGAGTAAAAGTGTCTGATCTTGTTTATCGCCCAGCAGCTGAGCTGGCCGAACTGATCGCTAGCAAGCAGGTTTCCTCTGTTGAGGTCACCACAGCCTTCTTTGATCGTTCGGAGAAGCTAAACCCAGTTACCAACTCCTATCTGCACCTAAATCGCGAACTTGCGATTGCAGCCGCGAAGCGAGCTGACGAGCAGCTTGCTGGTGGTGAAGCCGTTTCCGTGCTCCACGGTGTTCCGATTGCTGTCAAGGACAACTTGACCACCACCGACGCTCCAACCACTTCGGGATCCAAGATTCTCGAGGGCTGGGTGCCGCAGTACGACGCAACCGTGGTTTCTAAGCTTCGCGCCGGTGCGATGCCAATTTTGGGTAAGACCAACTTGGATGAGTTTGCGATGGGTTCTTCGACCGAATACTCGGCCTTTGGACCATCAAAGAACCCATGGGATCTCGATCGAATTCCAGGTGGCTCGGGTGGTGGCTCCTCTTCCGCCGTTTCCGCACATCTCGCTCCTGTTGCAATCGGTTCTGACACAGGTGGCTCGATCCGTTTCCCGGCTGCAGTTACCGGTTCAGTCGGGGCAAAGCCAACCTATGGTGCAGTTTCCCGCTATGGCCTGATTGCGTTGGCATCCTCACTAGACCAGATTGGTCCAGTCGCCAACAATGTTCTGGACACTGCACTGTTGCAAGATGTCATCGCGGGTCACGACCCAATGGACTCCACCTCACTACCGAACTCGCTCGGTTCGATGGCGCAGGCTGTGCGCCAGGCAGATCCAAAGGGTCTGCGTGTTGGTGTTGTGAAGCAGCTTTCCTCCGATGGGTTCCAGCCCGGTGTTAAGGAGCTTTTTGATGACACCATTGCGAAGCTAGTGGCCGAAGGTGTCGAGGTAGTTGAAGTTGACTGCCCAAGCTTTGAGTATGCCGTTGCTGCCTACTACCTGATTTTGCCTGCAGAGGCATCATCAAACCTCGCAAAGTTTGACTCGGTGAGATTCGGCCTTCGTGTAACTCCGGATGGAAATCCAACCATCGAGCGCGTGATGGCCGCGACTCGTGAGGCCGGTTTTGGACCTGAGGTAAAGCGCCGAATCATCCTTGGCACCTACGCACTCTCATCCGGTTACTACGATGCCTACTACGGTTCGGCCCAGAAGGTTAGAACTTTGATCCAACAGGATCTGAATAAGGCCTTCGAGCAGGTTGATGTGCTGCTAACACCAACCGCTCCTACCACTGCGTTCAAGATTGGCGAGAAGGTTAATGACCCACTCGCGATGTATCTAAACGACATCGCCACCATTCCTGCCAACTTGGCTGGAATCCCGGGCATGTCTGTGCCCAACGGTCTCGCTCGCGAGGATGGGCTGCCATCTGGAGTTCAGATCCTCGCTCCTCAAATGCAGGATGCTCTGATGTACCGAGTCGGAGCCATCATCGAGAGGCTCTATCTCGCGCAGTGGGGCGAGCCACTGTTGAACAAGGCACCAAAGTTGGAGGCAAACTAATGGCTAAAGACAATCTGCTTTCCTACGAGGCTGCGCTTGAGCAGTTTGAAGTCGTTATCGGTCTAGAGGTTCACGTTGAGCTGAACACCAAGACCAAGATGTTCTGTGGCTGCGCGAACGTTTTCGGTTCTGAACCAAACACAAACGTTTGTCCGGTGTGTTTAGGGCTCCCGGGTTCGTTGCCAGCTGTCAATAAAAAGGCGGTTGAATCCTCAATTGCCATCGGTTTGGCACTTGGTTGCAAGATTGCGCCAACCGGTCGGTTTGCCAGAAAGAACTACTTCTACCCAGACCTATCAAAGAACTTCCAAACATCGCAGTATGACGAGCCAATTGCCTATGACGGCGAGATCAACATCGAGCTTGAAACAGGTGAAAGTTTCAAGGTCTTGATTGAACGTGCTCACATGGAAGAGGACGCTGGCAAGCTGACTCACGTTGGAGGTTCTACTGGTCGTATTCAGGGAGCGGAATATTCGCTTGTTGACTACAACCGCGCTGGTGTGCCATTGGTAGAAATCGTGACCAAGCCGATCTTTGGCGCGGGGGATAAGGCTCCTGAACTTGCCGCTGCCTATGTTCACGCAATTCGCGACATCGTAAAGACCATGGATGTCTCGGACGCCAAGATGGAGCGCGGTAACGTGCGTTGCGATGCGAACGTTTCGCTGCGCCCGAAGGGTCAGCAGAAGCTTGGAACCAGAACTGAGACCAAGAACGTCAACTCGCTGCGTTCGATCGAGAACGCGGTTCGCTATGAAATTCAGCGACAGGCCTACATCCTCTCTCAGGGTGGCACCATCACTCAGGAGACCAGGCACTGGCACGAGGATCGTGGCTACACCTCAGCTGGAAGACCTAAGTCAGATGCTGACGACTACCGCTACTTCCCAGAGCCAGATCTGGTTCCAGTTCAGCCTGAGGAAGCTTGGATTGAATCAATTCGCGCCTCGCTTCCAGAAAACCCAGCCCTCAGACGCAAGCGTCTGCAGGCCGCTTGGGGTTTCAGTGACCTCGAATTCAGGGATGTTGTAAATTCCGACCTGCTGGACCAGGTTGAGGCAACTGTTGCAGCCGGAGCCACCCCACAGGCAGCCAGAAAGTGGTGGACTGGCGAGCTAGCTCGGTTAGCTAACTCTCAGGAAGTCGACATCGACTCACTTGCCATCACTCCAGAGCAGGTGGCCCAGATTCAAAAGCTAATCGACTCTGGTGAGCTCACTGACCGCATGGCGCGCGAGGTGGTAGCTGGCGTGCTAGCTGGCGAGGGTGAACCGAGTGATGTCATCGAAAAGCGTGGCCTCAAAGTGGTAACCGATGAAGGTGCCCTAATTGCAGCGATTGACGAAGCCCTAGCGAAGCAACCTGACGTGCTTGAGAAGATCCGTGAGGGTAAGGTGCAAGCTGCTGGAGCTGTAATCGGAGCTGTTATGCAGGCTATGAAGGGTCAAGCTGATGCAGCTCGCGTCCGAGAGCTAATCCTCGAGCGAGCCAACTCTTAGAGCCATAAAGTGAAAACCCCAAGTCCTTGGACTTGGGGTTTTTCATTTGGGGTGAGTAACGGGACTTGAACCCGCGGCCCCCTGGACCACAACCAGGTGCTCTACCAGCTGAGCTATACCCACCATCGCCTCTTGCGAAGCCGTTAGATTCTATCAGCGCTTAGTGATGCAGCCGCAACCTTTGCCGCCTCAGAATCTGGTCCCGGCGCCTCGACCAGCACCGTCTTACGGTAATAGCGAAGCTCCTGAATTGACTCTCGAATGTCTGCCAGGGCGCGGTGATTGCCGGTCTTTTTTGGAAGTTGGAAATAGACCCTGGGGTACCAACGTCGGGTCAGCTCCTTGAGAGAGCTAACGTCGATGTTTCGGTAGTGCAAGAACTTATCAAGCCCAGGCATGTATTTGTTTAGGAACATTCGGTCGGTCCCGATGCTGTTACCAGCCAGGGGAGCGGTGCGCTCCTGAGTGACCCAGCGCTGGATGTATTGCAAAACCTGCTCTTGAGCACTCTGCAAACTCACGCCATTTGGTATCTCAGTGATGAGACCTGAGTCGGTGTGCATTTTGGTTACGAATTCACCCATGTTCTCGAGCGCGCTATCGCTTGGCCTGATCACTACCTGTAGACCAAGATCTAGTTCGTTTAGCTCCCCGTCAGTGACTACGACCGCAATTTCACAGATCTCATCGCGATCTAGGTCAAGCCCGGTCATTTCGCAATCCACCCAAACGATGTAGTCGGCCATGATTAGTCGTCCGAGTGTCTGGATAGCTTGGCGGCCTTCTTCTGCGCCTTCAGCTCTGCCTTTTCACGCTTCTTCGCCTCTCGTAGCTCCTTTTTGGAAGGTGCTGCTGGAGTTGATTCAGCCTGGGACTGGGCAACAAAGTCAGGAAGCTCCGGCTCTTGAACGGCTGCGATTGGAGCTGTGTCAGTTTTCTGCTCACTCCACTGCATGGTGGCTTCGGAGTCCAGTTCGATGTTCTGCTCATCGATGGACCATGCCAGGGTAGGGGCGGAAGTTTCTGGGACTGGAGTAAATTCCTCGGCCACTAACTCCTTGGCAATCTCCGCCTCCCAGTCAACCACCTCAGGTTTGATCGACTCTTCCGTCTCACTATTCGGCTCGATGATCTGCTCAGCCATTGGTTCTTGTGCCCTAGCGGCTGAAACCGATGGTGTCTCATCCGCAGCCACGGTGGCTGCCGGAGTCGAAACGATCGTCACTGGCTCAGTCTTTGGCGAGGACTTTTCGAGCTTCTTTTCCGCCTTCTTCTCAGCGCGCGCCGCCTTGCGAGCAACACGAAGTGCCTTGCGCTCCTTGCGGCCCTCGACGAGCCAGTAGAGCACTGGCACCAAAACCAAGGTCAATAGCGTTGAGGAGAACAAACCGCCGATAACGACGATTGCCAGTGGCTTTGAGATAAAGCCAGACTCTCCGGTGAGACCAAGTGCCATTGGGAACAGAGCGAAGATAGTCGCCAATGCGGTCATCAAAATCGGGCGCAGACGCTGTCTGGCTCCGGTAATAAGTGCATCCTCAACACTCTTGCCGCTCTTGCGGTATTGGTTGACCAGGTCAATCAAAACGATGGCGTTCGTGACCACAATTCCAATCAGCATCAACATACCGATCAGGGCCGGAACTCCAAGTGCAGTGTCGGTGATGAGTAGCAGGCCAAGAGCACCGGTAGCTGCAAATGGAATCGAGATCAACAGGATCAGGGGCTGAATTAGTGATCCAAATGTTGCAACCATCACGATGTAGACGATCGCAATTGCGGCCAACATCGCAAGCCCTAGCTGAGAGAACGACTCTGCCTGGTCTGCAGCGGCTCCGCCAACACTTGCCTCAGCACCTGAAGGAAGCTCTACCTCGGCTAGCTTGGTATCGATTGCCTGAGAGATTGCTCCCAGATCGTCACCCTCTGGGGTCAGCGAAACAACAGCAGTGCGGTTGCCGCGCTCAGAGGTGATCGAGGTTGGCTTTAGTACCTCTGTTACAGAGGCAATCGCATCTAAGCGCACGACTCCCTGGAAGGTTGGAATTGAGAGCGCCTTGATCTCATCAATAGATTCAGGGGCATTTTGGCCCTCGATGTAGATATCCGCCTCTTGACCATCGATGGTCAGAGTGCCCAAGGCGCTTGGGCGCAGCTGGGCCGCCACTATGCCGGAAACCTGAGTTTCCGTGAGCAGGTAGCGAGCTGCCTTGGAGCGGTTGACAGTTACCTCTAGAACGCGCTCATCGGCTTCCAGAGTGGTCGTAACTGCGCTCACGTTATCAATACCAGCCATCGTTTCCGCAATGGCGTCAACCGCCTCCTGTAGATCCTCAGCGTCAGTAGCCAAAACCTTGATGTCAATGGTTTCGCTTGAACCGAAGCCACCTCCGGATGAGACTGTGATTTGCGAGTCGGTAGGTACTGATAGTCCGAGCACCTCGGCCTTAATCAATTCGGTATCGGCCTCTTCGTCGGCGATAACTGTGAAGCGAATGCCATCGGCCGCTGCACCAAAGGCAACGCGGCCATCAACCGCTGAACCAACCGTGGTCTGCACCACGTCGACGCCTTCAATGTCCAGGATGTCTGCTTCGAGCTCTACGGCCGCGTCTTCCTGCTCTTCGAAGGTTGCACTTGCCGGCATCTCAAGTCTTGCGATGAACTGGTTAGAGCCAGCGCCGTCGATGAAGTTGGTCTTCAAAAGGGGCACTAGCGAGAAGGTGTATCCCAAAACCAACAGCGCGGCGGTCAGTGTGATCCAAGGGTGGCGCGTCGTGGTTTTGATTAGGGGAACATAACCGCGCTGCAGCCATGACTTCAGCTCACGCTCTTCCTCAAGCTTGCGCTGCTTCTTTTCAAAGTTCTTTGGATTAGCCTGCTGGGCTTGAATCAAGCGCTTTGGCATGCGAAGGAACCAGTAGGCAAGCACTGGAACGATGGTCAACGAGACCAACAGCGATGCCAGTAGCGCAAACGCAACCGTGAAGGCAAATGGCCGGAATAGTTCGCCAACCAAGCCATCAACCAGCGCAATTGGTAGGAAGACCGCAACAGAGGTAATAGTGGATGCAGTGATTGCTCCAGCAACCTCACGAACAGCAGAGAGCACTGCCTTCTTTCGCTGCTGTCCATAGCTCAGGTGGCGATTGATGTTCTCGATCACAACGATTGAGTCATCAACCACTCGACCGATGGCGATGGTTAGCGCACCTAGGGTCAAAATGTTGAGCGAGAAGTCTGCAAGCTGCAAGCCGATGAAGGTCAGTAGTACCGAGGTTGGAATCGAGATGGCGGTTACCAGGGTCGACTTCACGCTCAGCAAGAAAACGAGGATGATCAAGACCGCAAAGCCCAAGCCGAGCAGACCCTCGGTAGTGAGGTCCTTGATTGACTTTTGAATAAACGGTGCCTGGTCGAAGGTGCTGACGATCTGCACGTTTCCACCAAGGGCATCTTCTAGCTCAGGGATCAGCTTCTCTACACCCTGAGAGACTGCAACCGTGTTGCCATCCTGAGTCTTGGTGATTGCAACAGCCAATGACTCTTTGCCATTGGTTCTGGAGATTGAGGTGACAGGAGCATCATCGAGACGAACATTGGCAACATCACCGATGGTCACTAGTCCTGCCGCGGGGTTTTGGCTAATTAGCGGCAAGCTTTCCAGCTTGACGATGCTGTCTACAGCACTACCAATCTGAATAGCGATTGAGCCCTTGTCATCGCTTAGGGATCCAACGGGCAGAACCAATCCGTTCGCATTTAGTGCGGTCGTGATATCGCGTGGTGTCAGGCCAAACTGGGCAAGTCTTGACTGGTTGAGGTCAAGGTAGATGCGCTTTTCAATCGCTCCCGAAACGGCGACGTCGCGGACCCCGTCAATTTGACTAAAAATAGTCGGCGCATTCTTGGCAAGCGCCTCACCGATTCGCTCGTTATCGCCGCCCAAATCAGCCACTGCCAAAACGATGATCGGCACCGAGTCAAAACTTCCTGAGATCACCTGAGGTTCAACATCAGCTGGGAGCGTGCCCTTTACCGCATTGATTGCCGAGGTGAGGCGTTCGTTCGCTTGTTCTGTGGTGGTGCCAAACGCGAATGAGACTCGGATGACCGAAAGTCCTGTAGTGCTGGTTGCGGTAGTGGTCTCAAGATCATCGAGTCCGGTAATTGCGCTCTCCAGCAATTGAGAGACTTGCTCATCCACGACCTCAGGAGAGGCACCTGGATAGCTTGTGACTACAGCCGCAGAGGGGACCTCAACGCTTGGAATCAGCTCTTGTTTGAGGCTACCTACAGCGAGGTATCCGAAGGCAACCGCGATCAAAGTGATTAGACCAACCACTGCACGATTCTTTAGAGAAAGCTTGGCGAGAAATGACAACAGAACCCCGAACGTTTTTCAGATAAGTGGTTTAACCACCAACCGAAAAGAATACTCCCGTTGGATGCTAAAAATCTTGGCCCAAAGCTCAGATGGTTAGCTGCGCGACCATTCTCGAGGGGTTTCCGAACCTGTGAGCGGTAATCGAAATTGCCTGCTCCTTGAAATAGGGAAGTAGCTCAATTCGGCC
The DNA here is from genome assembly GCA_002478545.1 of Micrococcales bacterium UBA7472. Classification (GTDB taxonomy): domain Bacteria; phylum Actinomycetota; class Actinomycetes; order Actinomycetales; family Microbacteriaceae; genus Aquiluna. The sequence continues at coordinate 5,995 of DLOY01000016.1, read as the reverse complement.
GGACTCCACAGGGTCTTGGTTGTAAACCGTAATTCGGCAGTCCGCAAGCTTTCCAGCGAAGCTGACTGGACCAATGACCCTCCAACGATCTCCCGGGCTAACACTTTCAAGCCAGCTCTGCTCGGACTCGATTACAACTTGAATGCCGCTCTTTTTGAGGATTTGCAGAAGACGTTTCGGGATCTCGAAAGCCGAAACCCTTCCGCTTCCAAGGGTTAGTAGCGTCATCACCGAGCGCCACTGGTGCTTGGATTCAGAACCCTGGTTTATGCGAAGGCTAGTTCCCGCACTTACGTAGCGGAATAGATTCCTCTCGACCGAAAGACCCGATGGATCTGACACCTTCTTGAAAACCTCAGTCAAGTTCACAAGGTCGGATTGTGCCCCGCGCAGAACTGAGGACACCGCCGCATCATCCAACTCGGAGGCCGCTGCAAGTGCGAGGGCCTGCAGGACTTTCTTGTTGGTGATTTCAATTTCGGAGCTTGCTGCACTGGATTCAAAACCAGAGAGCGTCAAAAGGTAGTTCGGTCCACCCGCTTTCGCGGTTGGTCCCGTTGCGCTGTTCTTCCAGCCACCAAAGGGCTGACGTTGCACAATCGCGCCCGTGATACCGCGGTTCACGTATAGGTTTCCCGCCTGAACTGAGTCGATCCAAGTGCCTACCTCATTGGCATCCAGCGAGTGGATCCCAGCGGTGAGCCCGTAGTCAACCGCGTTTTGAAGCTCGATCGCTTCCTCAAGGCTTCTGGCGGTCATGATTCCAAGAACCGGACCGAAGTACTCCACCAGGTGAGTTTGCGATTTCGGCGCAACATTTTCCTTGATTCCAGGGCTCCAGAGCCGGCCGCTCTCATCGAGCTGGCGAGGCTGCAGAAGCCAACGCTCATTGCCTGAGAGTTCAGTTAGTCCGCCTAGGAGCTTTGCCTCCGGAACCGAAATTACTGGACCAATTTGAGCGGCTGGGTTGGTTGGGTGATCGACAGTCATTGAGGAGACCGCGTCCAATAGTTGCCTTCGGAAACGTTTTGACTTTGCAACTGATCCGACCAAGATCACCAGGGACGCGGCTGAACATTTTTGACCAGCGTGACCAAAAGCGGAGTAAGCCACGTCTTTCGCAGCCAAATCCAAGTCCGCACTCGGGGTGACGATAATCGCATTCTTGCCGCTGGTCTCAGCGGTGAGGCGCAGGTCATTGCGGAAAGATCGGAATAGCTGAGCGGTCTCAAATCCTCCGGTGAGAATTACCTGATCCACCATGGGGTGACCAATCAACTCTCTACCCAGATCGGATTCTGAAATTTGAATGTGGTTGAAAACCGGAGCCTCAATGATTGAGCCTATGATCTCGGCAACGACTGCACCGCAGCGAGCTGCCTGACCTGCCGGCTTAAAGATCACGGCAGACCCGGCAGCCAAAGCTGCCAGCGCGCTACCCGCTGGAATAGCAATTGGGAAATTCCACGGGGGAGTAACAACCGTCAGCGAGAAGGGCTTTGGCTTGGCTCCGTCGAGATCAACTAGCTCCTTGCATCGCTCCGCGTAGTAGTGGGCAAAGTCAACTGCTTCTGAAATCTCGGCATCGATTTGGTCAAAAGTCTTGCCCGCCTCGGACATTGCAACTTCGATCAATTTGGCGCGGTTACGCTCGAGGGCAACACCGATTTCATGCAATAGCTGAGCGCGCTCCAGCGGGTGCTTTGCACCAAAGGCCTCACCAGCCAACTTTGCTTTTTGAATGAGCTGCTGTAGTTCGAAATTGGAGCTGACCGTGTCGCCTGCAACTTTTTCGACACCGAGTTGGGAATTGGCGACCTTGGCCATTATTTGATAGGCCCAAATTCGGTTTTGTCTTATCGCAGGATCGGTGTCTGGTGAGTTTTCAAAACCACGAGCCGGTGCGACTGCGAGGTCCAGGTTCCTGTCCTGCAAGCGGTTAGGAATCGGGACGTTTTCATCCACGAGTGTGAGTGATTCAATGAATCTCGACCTCTCAATTTCGAATGCGCTCTGCTGGGAAAGTTCAAACGCGTTCGAAAGGAAGTTCTCCTTTGCCGCACCCTCTTCCAATCTTCTGATCAGGTATGCAATTGCGACATCAAACTCTTGGGGGTGAACGACCGGGGTGTAGAGCACGAGGTTGCCAATGGTCTTTTGCACGACACTGGCTTGAGCCTGCGCCATACCCAGCAGCATCTCAACGTCCATGCCCGATTGAGCACCACGCTGTCCCGCCAAGAGCCATGCAAAGGCGATGTCAAAAAGGTTGTGGCCGGCGACACCAATTTTGACGTTTTTTACTCGCTCGGCAGTAAGTGCGTAGTTCAGAACGCGCTTGTAGTTTGCATCAGCATGAGCCTTTGATTCCACGGTTGCCAGCGGCCAACCATGGATCTCAGCATCGACTCGTTCCATGGGTAGATTTGCGCCCTTGACAACACGAACCTTGATTGGAGCACCACCGGCCAAAACTCGAAGGCTGGCCCACTGCTGCAGGTCAATCATGGCTCTGAGGGCATCAGGCAGGTAGGCCTGCAACACAATGCCAGCCTCGAGATTCTTGAACTGCGGCTGACCTAGAACCTTCTTGAAGACCTCGATTGTGAGGTCTAGATCGTGGTACTCCTCCATGTCCAGGTTGATGAACTTATTGGCACCATCTCGCATAGCCAACTCATAGAGCGGCGTCAGACGCTTTACGACGTGCTCCACGTTTTGGTCAAATGCCCATTTCGAGTGCGGAGCAACTGCGGCTGAAACCTTGACCGAAATGTAGTCAACATCTTTGCGGGAGAGCAGCTCGGCAATCTTGATGAGGCGGCGTTTGGCCTCTTCCTCGCCAAGTACTGCCTCACCCAATAGGTTGATGTTGAGCTTTGCGCCAGATTTTGCGATTCTGCGAAGCGAGGCCCCAAGTCTTCCTGCACTGGCGTCAATAACTAGGTGAGAGACCAGGGTTCGAAGTGCTTTGCGGGCAATTGGAATGACGATAAATGGGAACAGTCTTGCGAATATAGCGCCGAGTGCGATTAGAACTCGAAGCCCCCAAGGCAAAAACCCGGGCACGATTGATCTGAGGGACGCAAAGTTTTTGGCGGCAACCTTGATGTCTTCCGGTCTGATGACCCCGTCGACAAATCCAACGGCAAAATCTAGGCCGTTTGGGTCCTGCAAAAGACCCGCCAAACGCTTGGCCGCAGGACTTACCCTCTGAGCCTCAGCCTCTTGTACCCACGCTCTGACTAGCTCAATCGCTGCATCTGCAAGTTCTTGGGACGCTGGAATAGGGATTTGAGTAGTGTTCAGTGACATCGTTGCCCCTTGGTGAGTAAACCTTGCATAACTCTATGGCACCTACTGGGCTAAACTTTTCTACCGTTGCCCTCGTAGCTCAGTGGATAGAGCAAGAGCCTTCTAATCTCTTGGTCGCAGGTTCGATTCCTGCCGAGGGCGCTCATCCAACATGACGACTATGTCAAACCGTCCGGCAAACTCACACTTTGTTGCTAAAGAATCGGACTTCCGAATCTAGTCCTCGTCGCGATCCTCGCGCTCTTCCTTTTCGGCCTCACGGACTTGGGCCTCAGCCATTTCTTCCTTGGCTAGTCGAGCCTTTTCTTTGATGGCCTCGCGGAGGTCCTCTTCGTATTCCGATTGTTCTTGACCATTTCTCATCTCCTCCTTTGGAAGACTGCACCTTCAATCTAGACCTTTTCACTCAGTAGAAAAAGCCCGTTGGGGTGACAGCGACTCCACGCTGTGCGATGATCGGAACTCTCAGGAAGCGATGAAACGGTTACCGTCTAGCAGCAGTTTTGAATTGGCACGCTCCGGATGGTTTTTGCAAGTTCATGCTGCGAGTTCTCAATCTCCGCAACTTTGACTGCATCAGGGTAATAGCCCTCCGGATATGTGGGGCAAACAGCTGCATAACCGTTGTCTCTTTTTAGGATCCAACCCGCAAAATCTTTTTCCGTCATGTATTGACGGGCGGCTGCTTCGCTCTCAAATGGCTTTGCGCACTTGGTGTAGTTCCACTCACTCATGTTCACATAATACATAGATACTCATCTATATAGTTTTCTGACACTTCTTTTCTAGCGTTTGAAAACCTAGACTCGCGGCATGAGAAAACTTTTGGGCCTGACTCGATACGCGGTCATAGTTCCAGCAGTCGCCTCCATAATCGGAGCTTTAGTTTTGATGGTCTTTGGCTCAATCGAGATGTTTGTTGCGGTTTTTGAAGCCGCCACCGGCTCGTCCTATCTCAAAGACACCATTGTTGAGGTCTTGACCGCAGTGGATGCAATTTTGCTTGGAACCGTATTGCTAGTAATCGGCTACGGACTTTACGAACTCTTTATCGACACCGAGCTTGAGGTTCCCACCTGGCTGCAGGTAAACGACCTAGATGATTTGAAGTCCAAGCTAATCGGTGTCGTGGTTGCGATTATCGCGGTAGTTTTCGTCGGAGTCTTTGTCGACTACAACCGCTCTGAAGACGTAGCTGCATATGGGCTTGGAGCAGGTGCCCTGGTTATTGGTCTTGCAGTTTTTGCCTACGCAACTAGAAAGCCAACCAAGTAGTTATCCTCGACCGGCCTGCTGGGCGGGTCTTGAACCTCTTCTTGAGCGCTGGCTTGGGCCGGCTGGTCTAGCGACATTATCAGTCCGCTTTGCAGCTGCAACTGCAGATCGCTTCGGGCCACTATCTGATTTTGAAGCCAGCTGACCCTGCTTCATAGCTCGCTTGCGCTGGGCATTGCGACCTTGAGATTGGCCGCCACCTTGTGCCGGCTTTGCGACGGCCACCGGCTTTACGTATGGGGCAACCTCACCGATTAGCAACTTGACCTCTGGGGATTGACTAGTAACTTGAATCGGCTTCACGTCAATCTGAGCCTTTTTTAGAAGGTCTGAAAGGTCTTTGCGCTGCGAGGGAAGACAGATTGTGACTACATCGCCTTCAGCTCCCGCGCGGGCAGTTCTTCCAGAGCGGTGCAGGTATGCCTTGTGCTCAGCTGGTGGGTCAACGTGAATCACCAGGTTCACATCGTCAACGTGCACTCCACGAGCTGCAACATCCGTAGCGACCAACACTCTGACCGCACCGCTTGAGAAAGCGGCGAGGTTTCTGTCGCGAGCGTTTTGGGAGAGGTTACCGTGAAGGTCTACGGCCGGGATACCAGCCTTGGTTAGCGCCAAAGCGAGCTTCTTGGCGTGGTGCTTGGTGCGCATAAATAGGATTCGGCGATCCGAGCCCGAGGCTAGTGCATTGACTAGCTGGGTTTTGGCCTCAGGCGATGCTGCCTCGAAGACATGGTGGGTCATTTGAGCAACCGGGGAGTTCTCCTCATCTACTGAGTGCATCACCTGGTTGTTTAGAAACTGATCAACAATTTTGTTTACGCCGTTGTCCAAGGTTGCGGAGAATAGGAGACGCTGGCCGTGTTTTGGGGTTGCCCTAAGGATTCTGGTAACGATCGGCAAGAAGCCAAGGTCAGCCATATGGTCCGCTTCGTCCAAGACGGTAATTTCGATGGCGTCAAGTTTTAGAAGGCCCTGTTGCATCAGGTCCTCAAGGCGACCGGGTGTAGCGACAATGATTTCCACACCTTCACGAATGGCCTTTGCCTGAGGGTTCTGGGAGACACCACCAAAGATGGTCTCAACTCGAAGGTTCATCGAGTCAGCCAGTGGCCTCATGGTTGCGGCAATTTGGGTGACCAGCTCCCTGGTAGGGGCAAGGACCAAGCCCATTGGCTTTCTGATGGATGCTTGCTCTTTACGAATCTCTGCCAGTCGCGCTACCACCGGGATACTGAAAGCTAGAGTTTTGCCCGATCCAGTTTTTCCTCGGCCCAATACGTCGCGACCAGCCAGTGAGTCGGGAAGGGTGTCAATCTGAATGGGAAAAGGCTTGTCGATACCCTGCTGAATCAATGTTTGAACCATTGCTTCTGGTGTACCAAGTTGGGAAAAGGAGATTTGG
>DLOY01000014.1:10122-22139 GCA_002478545.1 Micrococcales bacterium UBA7472 | reverse complement strand
GATGATGATCGGCTTAGGGCGATGGTTGCATTCAAAGACAAAGGTGTGACCGCCCTGGCTACCCAATACGCCTTGGCCACCAGAGCGCTTCTTGAGGCTCAGGGATTAGACGATTTGGTTGTTGTGGTGCCGCCAAGAAATCCACGCAACTATCGAATCAGGGGTTTTCATCCAGCGCTATCTGTGGCCAAGAAGCTTGGGCTGCGAGTGCGAAGTGCTACAGCGCTGAAAAGACTTAGTGACCAACGCACTTTGAACGCGAGCGACCGCGCGCAAAACCTCTCAGGCGCTTACCAGTTCTCGGGCCTGGAAGGGGAGTCAATATTGCTCTTTGATGACGTCATGACGACCGGGGCCACGCTTCGAGAGCTGCATCGTGCTGCCAGAGTAGCTGGGGGCGAAGTGGTGGCCGGCTGTGTGCTTGCTATGAGATTTCCGGATTTTGTCCCAACGGATTTGAAAAAGGCGTAGTTTGTAGACAGGGCATCGAAGCCCCCGAGGAGGTAACCGTGGATCTCAGAATTTCAGCCAGAAACCTCAATGTCTCGGAGCGATTTAAGCAATACGCTGCCGAGAAATCAGCAAAAGTTGAGCAGTATGCGCATCGGCCGCAAGAACTCAACGTGAAAATAACTCGACACGAGCACCACTCGACCGGAGTTGAGGACCAAGTCGAGCTGACGGTTTACGAACCGGGTCATGTTGTTAGAGCAGAGGCTCGAGCAGCCGATAAGTTTGCGGCTTTTGATATCGCGTTTGGCAAGCTAGTAGAGCGACTTCGTCGATACTCAGACAAACACAAGATCCACCGTGGTGGAAATCACAAGAACTTAGGTGCGAGCGAACTTGCTGCAGCCGACTTTGCCCAGTTGGACATCAAGCCGCTTGATGTCAGGGTCAGCGTCGAGGAGGAAGAGGTCCACGCAGACCCAGTTTCTCCGATTGCCATTCGTGCCAAGCAGTTCCCTGCCACCCCGATGACCAAGGAGCAGGCGGTAGATCACATGGAACTTGTGGGCCATGACTTCTACTTGTTTCTCGACAGCGACACTGGCAAGAATGCGGTGGTCTATCGACGCAAGGGTTACAGCTACGGGGTAATCAGCCTGAGCTAATAAAAGCCTCAGCAACTACAATTGCACCCGAAACCTAAGGGAGAACATTTTGGTGTCAATCATTGACAAGCTGCTGCGCGCTGGCGAAGGAAAGCTACTTCGTAAGCTCCAGTCCATTGCCCAGGAGGTCAACGCTCTCGAGCAGAACTTCGTCGGTCTAACGGATGAAGAGTTGCGCGATGAGACCAGACAGTTCCGTGAGCGCTATGCAGCCGGAGAGACTTTGGATGACCTACTCCCAGAGGCCTTTGCTGCAGTTCGCGAGGCTGCCAAGCGCACGATTGGTCTAAGGCACTTCGATGTTCAGCTCATGGGTGGTGCTGCGCTTCACCTGGGCAACATCGCTGAGATGAAGACCGGAGAAGGTAAGACACTGGTTGCCACCACCGCTGCCTATCTGAACGCCATCCCTGCCAGGGGTGTCCATGTTGTAACCACCAATGACTTCCTTGCCGGATATCAGTCCGAGCTGATGGGCCGAGTCTTCCGAGCCTTGGGTATGACCACCGGCTGTTTGGTATCGGGTCAGGAGCCATCGGTTCGCAGAGCGCAGTATGAATGCGACATTACCTATGGAACCAACAATGAGTTTGGTTTTGATTACCTGCGCGACAACATGGCACTGAACAAGTCAGACCTCGTTCAGCGCGGTCACTTCTTCGCCATCGTTGACGAGGTTGACTCCATTTTGATTGATGAGGCGAGAACCCCATTGATCATCTCTGGTCCTGCCTCTCCAGAGGTCAACCGCTGGTTCGGTGTCTTTTCTAATTTGGTGCAGACTCTTGAAGTTGATGTTGATTACGAGGTTGACGAGAAAAAGCGCACCATCGGAGTGCTCGAGTCTGGCATTGACAAGGTCGAGGATTACCTCGGCATCGACAATCTCTACGAATCGGCAAACACCCCGCTGATCTCCTTCCTCAACAATGCGATTCGCGCGAAGGAACTATTCCGCAAGGACCGCGACTACGTAGTTGTAAACGGCGAGGTTCAGATTGTTGATGAGCACACCGGCCGTATCCTGCCTGGTCGTCGATACAACGAGGGCATGCACCAGGCGATCGAGGCCAAGGAGGGCGTGGCTATCAAGGCTGAGAACCAGACCCTTGCCACCATCACCCTTCAGAACTACTTCAGGATGTACCAGAAACTTTCGGGTATGACCGGTACCGCGGAGACTGAAGCCGCGGAGTTCATGTCGACCTACAAACTGGGTGTAGTTCCAATCCCAACCAATAAGCCGATGATTCGCATCGACCAGCAGGATCTGATCTTCAAAAACGAAGAAGTCAAGTTCCGCATTGTGGTTGAGGACATTGCCACACGTCACCAGACTGGTCAACCGATACTCGTTGGCACCACCTCGGTTGAAAAGAGCGAGTATCTCTCGAAGCTACTGGCTAAGCGTGGCGTAAAGCACGAGGTGCTAAACGCCAAGAACAACGCCCGAGAGGCAGCCATTGTTGCCCAGGCGGGTAGGTTCGGCGCAGTAACCGTAGCTACCAACATGGCTGGTCGTGGTACCGACATCATGCTTGGTGGTAACGCTGAGTTCTTGGCGGTAGCAGAGATGCACAAGCTCGGACTCGACCCTGTTGAACAGGCCGAGGACTATGAGAAGGCTTGGGATGAGATTTTTGAAAAGATCAAGGCCCAGGTGGCCACCGAGGCCGAGAAAGTCTTGGCCGTTGGTGGACTCTACGTTCTAGGCACCGAGCGTCACGAGTCTCGGCGCATTGACAACCAGCTTCGAGGTCGATCCGGTCGTCAGGGTGACCCAGGTGAGTCTAGGTTCTACCTTTCGCTAACCGATGACCTGATGCGACTATTCAACTCAGGTGCGGCTGCCGCTCTGATGAACCGATCGTCTGTTCCAGATGATTCGGTCATTGAGTCCAAGGTAGTCTCGCGAGCAATCGCCTCGGCTCAGTCGCAGGTTGAGGCTCGAAACGCTGAGATTCGCAAGAACATCCTCAAGTACGACGATGTGATGAATCGGCAGCGTGAGGCTATTTACTCAGACCGCCGTCACATCCTCGAGGGTGATGACATCTCTGGCACCTTCCAGCAGTTCCTGGAGCAGGTTGTCACCGAAGTGGTTCGCAACGAGGTCACCGACACCTCGGTTCACGATTGGGACCTACCAGGTCTTTGGAACACGCTGTCTCAGATTTACCCGGTTGGTCTAGAGGTTGAAGAGGTTCTGGAGGAGGCTCGTTCTGTCTCCAAGGCCTCAGTCTCGTGGCTTATCGAAGAGCTTCTCTCTGACGCTCGACTTGCTTACCAAAACCGGACTCAGGACGTCGGTGAGCAGGTCATGCGTGAGCTAGAGCGTCGGGTGATGCTTTCGGTTATCGACCGCAAGTGGCGTGACCACCTCTACGAGATGGATTACCTCAAGGAGGGAATTGGTCTTCGTGCCATGGCCCAGCGTGATCCACTGGTGGAATACCAGCGCGAGGGTTACAACATGTTCTCGGACATGATGGCCGGCATTCGTGAAGAGGCAGTCCAGTTCCTGTTCAACGTCGAAATCAAGCAGACAGTGACCGAGGTCCAGCCACAGCCAATTCCGCAGGGCCTGACCTACACAGCGCCAAGCGAATCAGGAACCCCCGCAAAGTCCGAACCCGCCAAGCCGCAGCAGAACAACAACGGCTCAGGAAGCAGCTTCTTCCGCGGCTAAATCAAGCTGATGTCAGTAATCCGGTACCTGGTGTGAACTAGTTCCGCCCTGATTGAAACTGCCTTGATTACCCCGCTAATACGAAGAATCACCACGCCTTGAAAGGCGTGGTGATCCGTGAGAAAGGTCTGGGTTGTCTTCAGACAAACCTCGGGCCTGGATCGCAATCCAGTCAGAGCACGTTGTCTGGCTTCCCGCTGGGCCCTTTGGCAGACGTCGTAGTAGGTCCTGTCAGAGAGCCACCTTGCCAGCTGCTCAGGCCTTCTCACCCCCGCTAAAACTTCAATGTAAGCAGCAGAGATCTCGGCAAAGAACGGTGCTGGGTCAACTTTCTTAGTAGCGACTTGGTCTGACATAAGGCCCCCTTTTTCATAAGTCGTGGCAGTAGTTTGGCCTTATCAAATAAAACTGAAAAGGGTCAAGCCGTGGTTGTGGAAAACTCCGAACCCGGCGATACCAGGCCGAATTTGGTCCTGTGGAAAACCCTCCGCAGAGTTTCGCGACTCTTGCCAATCTGTTGGCATGGCAATTCGAATGGGAAGAAAGATCCCCAATTGGTTGATTCTGGCTGGAGCCGGAGTGGTGGTTTCTGTTGGCCTATTGGTCAGTGTCTTGATGAAGCCTTTGCCGGAGTATCTGGTCGCCGCAGCCGACATCAAACCGGGCAGCGTGCTGAGCGAGAAGGATTTTGTAGCTATGCCCCTCGATTTGGGAGAAATGCAAAATTACCTGAGGGTGGATCAATTGCCCACCAATCAAAGCGTCGTGCGGGTGGTTCGCAAAGGGGAGTTGTTGTCTGCCTTTGACCTAACGAGCGAAATTGATTCGAATTTCACGGCTCTTCGGTTAGTTCCTGAGCTTCGACCAGCAATCTCCAGAGTCGGTTCGTTTGTTTCGGTATGGCGCGCGCTAGAGGGTGAGGCTGGTTTTGAAATGCAACGCCTGGTCGAGCGTGCCGAGGTGCTGGCGATAGAGGAAGGAGAGGGGTTATTTGCAGACAATGTTCCTGAAATTGAACTAAGACTTGGAATTGAAGAGTCGGTCTTTGTGATGCAGGCCATCTCTCAAGAGAACTCGATCTTCTTGGTGCCAGTGTCATGAGTTTGATTGATTTAGAGCGCAGGGTAGACCAAAGGAATCCATTACCGCAGCGAGAGTCATCCATCGTTTCGGTATGGGGCTCAGCCGGAAGCGGTAAGACCAACCTTGCAATCAACTTGGCGTTCGAACTAGCTTCGATGGGGCACAAGGTGTGTCTAATCGACTGCTCAATTCGCAGACCATCAATAGCGCCGTGGTTAGGCATAACAGAACCCGGTCCTGGCATCCTTGGACTCTTGCGCCTGGGCCGACAAGACCGACTCGATCAAGAGCAGTTTCTTCGGCTCAGTCATGAAATTTGTTTTGGAAATCATTCGCTCTCATTGATAAGCGGGATTTCCCAGCCTTCGCGTTGGCCAGAGTTTGATCAGGATGCAATTAACGCCCTACTTGATTGGCTAGCTCTACAAAATGACTTCGTTGTCCTAGATCTAGATTCGGAATTGGAGCGGGGGCTAATAAAGCTTGAGGCATCGATCGAGCGCAATCAGCCCACACTGAGCTTTATCGAGGGGTCAACGAGGGTCTTGATGGTCTCAGGGAGCGACCCGGTATCGGTGAATCACACCTTGATGGCAGTCAGAGATCTAACCTGTGACTACGATCTGTTGGTAAATCGTCTTCGAAGCTCAGTGTTGGGCAGAGACCCGGCACGACAGGTCCGTGACACTTTCTATGAACTGTTATCCAAAGAGTTGATTGGACTCTTGCCTGATGACCCGCAGGCGGTTGATCAATCAATCCTGAAATCCCAACCGCTACTGATGATCGCCAAGAACTCCAAACTGCGTGATGCCATCAGAGCGCTGGCGATCGAAATAATCAAACACCACGAGGGTAGACTCGACAATCGTGAGTGAGACTGTTCAGCAACAGCAGTGGTTGCGATCGCTGATTGCCGACTGGCAGCTCATCTCCGACATGGCCTTTGCAGACCTGGTGCTCTGGGTCCCAGTGGGGTCAAAGCTGCAAGCCTTCGCTCATGCCAGGCCCTCGACAGCTCCAACTCTTTTTCATAGAGATCTGACAGATAGCTCACCACGCTACGACTGGATCGAACTTATTGAGGCAGCCTTCACATCCGGTGAAGCTCAGGTCTCTGGCTCGATCACACAGGTCGATGACCTTTCGGCAAGAATCTCAGCCTTTCCAGTTTTGGCCCCGGGTAGCAAGACCCCGATGGCGGTCATCTCCCGCCACACTAATCTCTCCCAGCCTCGCTACACCAACCGCTTGCAGATCAACTTCAACGAATGTGCCACTCAGCTTTTGGAAATGGCGGCCAGGGGTGAGTTTCCAATTCCCGAGGCAGGCACCGCAGCCAAGCGCGGTGCCCCTCGACCAAACGACGGCTTCATTCGACTGGATCAAGCCGGCCGGATCGTATTCGCCAGCCCAAACGCATTGTCGGTTTTCAACCGAGCTGGTCTTCAGGGTGAACTTGAGGGGCGCCTGCTGGCCGAGGAAATCACGGGCACTCAGTCCAAGCTAGTTCAGATCGATGAAGGGCTCCCGCTGGTATTGACTGGCAAGGCGGCTTGGCGCACTGATATCGAATTCCCGGATTTCACGATCGCTGCGCGCTCAATCCCCCTCACCAAAGATTCAGAGCGCATCGGTGCGATTGTGCTGTGTCGAGATGTAACTGAGCTTCGGGTTAGAGAGCGTGAACTGATTACGAAGGATGTCACGATTCGTGAAATCCATCATCGAGTAAAAAACAATCTCCAAACGGTCGCGAGCCTATTGAGGATTCAGTCGCGACAGGCGTCAAGTGAAGAGGTTAAAGAATCACTCTCCCAAGCGATGCGCAGAGTGAGCGCAATCGCAGTCGTGCACGATGTACTTTCCGAAGGCATTGACCAAGAGGTTTCTTTCGATCAAATCTTCAAGCGCATCCTGCTCCTGATTCCCGAGATCGCCGGCTACCACACCACCGTGAAGACCCAGTTCCTTGGAAGTTTTGGTGAAATGGCGGCGGCGCGGTCAACCCCCTTGGCCCTAGTGCTGACTGAAGTGGTAGCGAATGCAGTTGAGCATGGTCTAAGTGACAGATCTGGAACTATCACTGTGATTGCCGACAGGGCTAAACAAAACCTTCACATTGAGATTGTCGATGACGGCGCTGGATTACCCGAGGGCAAGGTCGGCAGTGGTTTGGGAACCCAGATCATTAGGACCTTGGTCGAGTCAGAGCTTCGCGGAAAAATCAATTGGACCTCGCCAATTCGTGGCGGGACCAAAGTGGTTATTGACCTGCCGGTTTAGCCAGCGCGACGTGCGCGCGCGTAGCGGCGCTTGAGTGATCTGCGCTCGTCTTCACTGAGTCCGCCCCAAACACCAGTGTCCTGGTTTTCTTTGATCGCGTACTCGAGGCATTGAGCCGAAACTGAACACTGTCTGCAGATTGATTTTGCCTGCTCGATTTGCTCTAGCGCTGGTCCAGTGTTGCCTACTGGGAAGAAGAGCTCAGGGTCTTCATTGAGGCATCGGGCCTGGTTTAGCCACTGCATATCCATAGTGTTCTGTTATTCCTAAGGGTCGAAACAGGAGGTATCCCGGTGGGGTAAAGTCACATCTGCAACGTCCAAAATGGTTTCACACCGAAGCCCATAAATCAAGACCCAAAATTGCGAGCATGAACACAAAACTGACCGTGGTAATTGCCATCCTGGCTATGGAATCTTTAGCGCTTATCGCGGTTACACTTTGGTCGCTCTTGGCTATTTTGCAGGGAAATACCTTTTCGCTGACGAGCTCACTATTTCTGTTGGGGCTATTGGTGGCGGCTTCGCTCTGGGCCGGCAACATAACTTTTGGACTAGCTAAGCGCAAGCGCTGGTCCCACACCGCAGCCATGGTTTTGCAGCTTCTGATTGCCTCCATTGCGACCGCAAGTTTCTCTGGAGAGTTTGCATCACCCGTTATCGGCTGGGGCCTTCTGGTCCCTGCAGCGCTGAGTTTCTACCTGTTGTTTTCAAGACAGGTGAGAGTGGAATTCGGCAAAGATTAGCCGATTCTTTTCAGCAGCATGTTGGTGTGGCCGGTCGCTTTGACGTTGTAAAGCGCATCGACCACGACACCTTGCTCATCAATCAAGATCGTTGAGCGCAGAGCGCCTTTATAGATGCGACCGTAGAGAGATTTCTCCCCATACGCTCCGTAAGCTCTGTGAGCATCCATGTTCTCGTCACTGAGTAGAGCAAAGGTCAGTTCATGTGCATCCTCGAAGCTCTTAAGCCTTTTCACGGGATCAGGTGAGACGCCCACGATTTTGTAGCCCTTGGCCTCGAACTGAGGCAGCGCATCTTGGAAGTCCGCTGCCTCCTTTGTGCAGCCAGGGCTGCCTGCAGCGGGGTAGAAATACAAAACTGTTTTGGTTCCGAGTAGGTCCGAAAGTGACTTAGTTTCGCCATCTTGATTCAACAAGCTGAAATCTGGAGCCTTATCTCCAGCACTCAGTCGCTGCACTACGTCGGACATCAACACCTCGGCTTTGGTTTATAGAAACATTATTCATCCGAGAGGCAGGCCGAGCCCAAGTTCGCCAATAGCGTTTGCGAAAAAAGTTCGTTGCAGGGCTCAATTTCAACTGCTAGGATTTCCCCTCGTTGCGCCTCTAGCTCAATCGGCAGAGCAACTGACTCTTAATCAGTGGGTTCTGGGTTCAAGTCCCAGGGGGCGCACTTTTTCATTTAACTCATCCCTAATCGCAGCAACCCAACACATCTAATCAATGTGACCTCGGTTGAAATTTCTACACCCTACAAATTTCTGTCTAGACCCCCTAGACTTATTGCATGGCGAAACTTGCAGATTCACTAACGATGGGGCCGGTAACCCTCAGGGTTGCAGACCTTGATCGAATGGCTACCTACTACATTGAGGCGGTTGGGCTAAAGCTGATTGCTGAGACTGTTAGCTCCAAGGTCTTGGGTGGACATAACGGCACCGCGTTGATCTTGGAACATGCGCCCGAGCTGCGCCACGCCGGACCGAGTGAAGCAGGTCTGTTCCACACCGCCTTCTTGTTTTCCTCGAGGGAAGAACTTGCCTCTGCAGTTGCGTCGGTAGCTTCCAAACACCCCGGTTCCTTTACCGGCTCTGCTGACCACCTGGTCTCCGAAGCTTTCTATTTTGATGACCCAGAGGGCAACGGTGTCGAGCTCTACTTTGATAAGGAGCGAACTTTATGGTCCTGGCAACACGGCCAAGTTCAGATGGACACGTTGCGGTTGGACCCCAATCAATACCTTGCCGACAATCTCGATCCAGACGCAGAGTTATCTGCACCCGTTATTGGTCACGTCCACTTGAGCGTGGGAAACATTTCTCAGGCTAAGGACTTCTATGTCGATCAGCTTGGCTTTGACGTGACGATGGATTGGGGCGGAACCGCATTGTTCGTTTCGGTAGGCGGATACCACCACCACATGGCGATGAACATTTGGAGATCCAGAGGAGCTGGTCGACGTCAACCCACGCTCGGGCTAAGAGATGTCTCACTGGTGTTACCTGATGACCAGGTTTTCGGCGCCGCCATAGAGCGGTTAGCCAAATCTGAGGTGAGGCAGCTCGAGACCAATTTGGTCTTGGTCGAAGACCCATGGGGCAATCAAGTGAGCCTCAGCTACTAGTCACTTCTTTACGGTTGAGAGGGCATAGCCACCAGCCAGACAGAGTGCCAGTGGGCCCACGAAATCTAGTCCTGAGAACCAATCCGTGCCGCTGTTTGCGATCACAAAGACGAAACCAAGCAACCCGACCGCGATCAAACTCCAGCCAATGCCTCGTGAGACTCTGGGATCAACTCGATTGAGGTCCTCACGTGATTTTGCGGTGAGCTTTCCGCAGGCTGGGCATCTGAAATCGTGCTGATTGATTGCGGCGCTGCAGTGAGGGCAATTCATATCCATAGCTAAACACTAGGGGCAATAAGCTTTGGGGGATTGGAGATTCTGATGACTAAAGCTCTGATGGTGATCGATGTTCAGGCGAGTTTGTTCTTGGGCAAGTGGGCGGTTCCGAATAATGCTGAGCTGCTATCTCGAATTGGGGATCGAGTGCTTCAAGCCCGAATGGCTGGGGAGCCAGTGATCTTTGTCCAGAACGATGGTCCAGAGGACGAGTTGGACGCCCCTGGTCTACCGATGTGGGATTTGGTCATCCACCCTCGGCCAGAAGAGATGGTGGTCAGAAAGACGACCCAGAACGTTTTTGAGTCAAACCCAGACTTGGCCGATGAGCTCCGCGCTCGCGGAATCACTGAAATCGAAGCGTGCGGTGTTCAGTCGGAACTGTGCCTGGTTTCAAGTATTCGTGGTGCTCACGAAAAGGGCTTCAGAGTTAGTTTGCATCCAGACCTACACGGCACCTATGACGGCGGATATCCAGGTGCTGACTCAGGGCCGAGTGCCAAAGAGCTGCACGATGGCGTGCAGCGTGAGGTGGATGCGCTCTCCAAGTGACTAAGAACCTGATCGCACTCGAGCCCAAGCGGTTCGAATCATATGTTGCGGCCATAGAAGCAGCTGGCGGCGCCTTATCCGAACTGGGTCCGCAAGTCGATGCCCTGATTTGGACAGATTACTCAAAACCAGATTTGTTGGAACAGACCATCCGCGAGAACCCGCAATTGCGCTGGGTGCAGCTACCGTTTGCTGGGGTTGATGCCTTTGCAAATCTTCTCCACCTTCCCGTTACCTTTACCTCTGCCAAACGCTCCTACTCCGAGCCGGTCGCGGAACATGCGCTTATGTTGGCGATGGCCCTCGGTCGAATTTTGCCCCAGCGAGTGAAGGCGATGAGTTGGGGTCAAAAACATGCAGATTCGCTCTATGACGAGGTCGTTGTGATTGTCGGCGGTGGGGGAATTGCTCAGGAGCTAGTGCGACTTTTGGTTCCGTTTCGATCCCGAGTCAAGGTGGTTCGAAAGCGAGTCGATGAGCGATTCGAGGACCACGGCATCGCTGAGGTGGTCCCATTTGAAAAACTCGATGAGGCACTAGCGACTGCAAAGTTTGTCTTCCTTGCATGTGCATTGACCGATGAGACCAGATTCTTGTTCTCGACAGCAAGGTTTTCAGTTATGCGAAGCGACTCCTACTTGGTGAATGTCGCAAGGGGAGAGGTGGTTGATCAGGAAGCCCTTTTAGAAGCTTTGAATTCTGGGGTCCTCGCTGGTGCCGCAACCGACGTCACTTACCCAGAGCCCCTGCCGGATGGCCATCCGATGTGGGGTAGAGATGACCTGATAATTACTCCGCACACTGCGGACACCAAACCAATCGTGGAGCGCCTTTTTGCTCAGCGACTGCGGGTCAATGTATCGGCTTGGATTAAGGGAACCCCACTCACCGGTGTGGTTGATCCAGAGTTGGGGTACTAATGGAGCTAAGTAACTGGCTTCTCTATACCGCGGCTGCGCTCGGGCTGTCGCTTACCCCAGGCCCAAATGGATTGCTAGCGCTTACACATGGCGCGCTGTATGGCACCAAACGCACGGTTGCGACAATCGTGGGCGGGGGAGTCGGCTTCACGATTGTCATTGGGCTGTCGATGTTCGGTATCGGTGCCTTGCTGGCAGCCAATGCTGAGTTGATATTTTGGTTGAAGTGGCTCGGCGGTGCTTACCTGGTTTTCCTTGGTATCCAAGTCTGGCGATCGGACCCTATCGGGGTGGCAACATCTCAGGGCGGCAAGTCAAGACCTTGGTCGCTTTTTCAGGCAGGCCTGTACTCCGCCGTCTCAAACCCTAAGGGCATCTTGTTCTTTGTAGCTTTTCTGCCACAGTTTATTGAGCCACAGAAACCGCTGCTGCTGCAGTTTCTGATCATGGCTGCAACGTTCTTCGTGATCGAATTCTGCTACGAACTAACGGTTGCCGCATTGGCTGACAAGATTACGCCGTGGCTCAAAAAGGTAGGGAAGAATTTCAACCGAGTCTTTGGCTCGGTGTTTATAGCAATCGGTGTCTTGCTCCCGCTGCGCGGCTAAATCCCCAACTCATTCTTTAGCATCTCGATGTGACCCTTGGCCTTCACGTTGTAAAGCGCGTGGGTCAATTTGCCACCCTCGTCCACGACGAAGGTGGATCGAATGGTACCCATGTA
>DLOY01000014.1:0-9976 GCA_002478545.1 Micrococcales bacterium UBA7472 | reverse complement strand
AGGTTCTCTTTGTCCTTGAACTTCTTGAGCTTGCCGGGAAGATCAGGGGAGATTCCCAATACCGTGTAGCCCGCTGATTTCAAAGTGTTGATGTTGTCTCTGAGCTCGCAAGCCTGTGTGGTGCAGCCGGGGGTTGAAGCCGCAGGGTAGAAATAGACCACTACCTTCTGACCAGCGAGTGAATCAAGGCTCACTGGCTGATCGTCTTGATTCTTCAGGGTGAACTTAGGTGCTGAATCTCCCACGTTTAGGCTCATGCATTTTCCATTTCTCTAGCTTCTTGCTTTGATTTTTTCGCACCCAAGCCCTCGAGCTTGAGCCAGGTTGACATCGTTAGCACCACCAGGCTGAAGCCAAACAGCAGATCCTCTAGCGGCGCATTTACGATTCGAATCCCCATAATGGCGTTTTCGCCATAGGTCACTATCTCAGTTCCCGTCAGATAGCCGTTAGTCAATAGTTGGAAGAAGATCACTATCGAGTAGGCGATGTAGAAGCTAGTTCTCGCAAACAGGCCAGTTTTCAAAATGCCGGATTCGATAAAAATCACTATGGCTACCGAGATAAGGGCGAGAACTGTGTAGCTCATTTGCTCACCAGCTCTCTTCTTTTTTCCTGGTATGCAAGCAACATCCGATAGGCGGAGCGTGTTCCCTCCATGGTGAGGATTGCTGCGATTGGGATCAAGACAAAGAACAGGTATTCCTCGAGTGGTATCTCCAGCGGTCCGTAGATGCCAAGGATTTGATCGCGGTCAAAGAACCAGTGACCTTGAGAAATTGCGTATGCATCCCAGATTATGAACCAAGGTGCGACTAGCACAATCGTGGTTAGAAGTCGGATTGGATTTCGCAGCACCCGAATCTTGAAGCCCCACTCGAGCCACCAGGATCCGAACACTACAAACAGCAGCATCGCCATGTAAGACCACTGCCCGAACATATTGCTCCTGAGACTAGACTCAGCCCTGTGCTGCAATCAGAACTGAAGCTGCTGGTTCAACTTCGAACCATCTCCAGATACAGCATTTTGTTTGGCACTTTTATTTCAATCCCGCTGAGTTTTTTCTTCCCTGATCAGATTATTTGGCAGGTTGTTCTCGCACTCTTTGCCCTCGCTGTCGGCACCCCACATGGGGCTGTTGACCACCTGGTTACCGTGCCAAAGTTCAAGCTCTTGAAGATGACCCTGTTTATCACCGGTTATCTTGCGGTTACTGGGCTCGCAATCTGGTTTTTGATTGCAAACAACCTGCTTGGTTTCCAGCTGATCGTCATAATCAGCGCGATTCACTTCGGCATTGGCGACGCGTCATTTATCAAAGAGATTGAAAGCCGTAAGGGTATTCAGAATCTTCCTCGCCTGAGCTACGCCCTGGCCGCCGGTTTTACCCCGGTCTTTATCCCCCTGCTGACTGAGGGAGCAACCGAAGCATTGCAGGCCGTGAACCCAAATCTCGTGGGTTGGGCGGCGGGATTTGAGACTGAACTTCTTTGGGTAGTGATTGCCTTAAATCTTTCTGCAGTTGGCTTCATGGTGCTGAAGCGCCGCTTCGATGAAATTATTGACCTACTGCTACTCCTGGGAATCAGTCTTGTTGCACCACCACTTGTTGCCTTCGCTTTCTACTTTGGTTTGTGGCACGCCCTTCGCCACACCGGAAGGCTGACCTTGGAGCTACCAAGTTCCAAACGCCTGCATGAAGTAGGTCGCCCCTGGGCAAGTTTTTTCAAGGCCTTTATCGCAGGTGTGCCAGCTTTGGTTTTGGTCTTGGCCTTCACGGTGGGCTGGGCACTTTTGGCTGGATTCAGTTTGCCGGCCGAGCTCTTGTGGCTGCTACTGGTAGTTATTTGGGCTTTAACTGTGCCTCACATGGCCCTTACGGCAAGATTGGATGCTAGGGCGATGGGAGTAAAGCTTTGATTTCTGCAACCACAGGTTTTCTGACCGGGCTGTCGCTGATTGTCGCCATCGGTGCCCAGAACGCCTTTGTCCTAAGACAGGGTCTTCGCAAAGAGCACATCTTCGCGATCGTTTTGTTTGCTTCCATCTCTGATGCGCTTTTGATCGTTGTTGGAATTGCTGGTTTGGGTGCTGTGATTCAGGGTTATCCACTTGCACTCGAAGTAATTCGCTATGTCGGAGCTGCCTACCTTGCCTGGTTTGGTATTTCTGCATTGCGTAGAGCCCTGAAGCCGGGAGCGCTGGAGGCTGGCTCGGGGTCCGGCATTACTTTGGGCAAGGCGATCGCAACCGTGGCTGCCTTGACTTACCTAAATCCACACGTCTACCTCGACACCGTTATTTTGGTCGGCGGTATCGGCAACCAGTTTGGTGATGAACGCTGGCTATTTGCCTTCGGTGCCGCCACCGCATCATTTGTTTGGTTTTTCTCACTGGGCTACTTCGCCAAACTGCTATCCAGGTTTGTTTCTTCACCTAAGTTCTGGCGAGTACTCGATGGGTTTATTGCCTTGGTTATGTTCTCGATCGCGCTGCTTTTATTGACCTATGAGTTTTAGGGATGGACTAGAGATGACATTTGAAGAGAGCTCGTTCGGAAACTTTGCTAATCGCTCCAGTTCCAAGTGGCGTCGCTACCCAGCTGATGTCCTGCCGATGCACGTGGCGGAAATGGACTTTGAGGTTGCCGTAGAGATTCGAGAGAAACTTCATGATCTGATAACTCGCTCCGACCTTGGCTACCTTGGGCCAATTCCAGAGCTTGCAACAGCATTTGAAAAGTACGCTCACGAGCGTTGGGGTTGGCGGATTCAGAAGCAGAATCTGAAACTTGCCACCGATGTCGGTGTGGCAGCGGTGGAGATTCTGCGCGTTGTCACAAAACCCGGCGACAGAGTGCTTATCAACTCTCCGGTCTACTCGAGCTTCTATCACTGGATCCACGAAGTCGGCGCTGTCGAGCACGATGCCCCTCTTCGACTAGAGGGGAACTCTTGGAGACTAGACCTCGCAGCCATCGAGCAAGCATTCAAATCGGGCGTGCGGGTGTACATGATCTGCTCACCGCAAAACCCAGTCGGCACTATTCACTCGCCACAGGAGTTGCAAGCCATTTCCGACTTGGCAAACCAATACGGGGTATTGGTAATCTCCGATGAAATTCATGCGCCGCTCAGCTTTGACACCTTCACCCCCTACCTGGCTATTGAGGGGGCTGACAAAAACGGTGTCGTAATCACATCGAGCTCTAAGGCTTGGAATACCGCAGGTCTCAAGGCCGGTTTTCTGATCTATCAATCCGATGAGGTTGCCAAGCGAATTCATGGGATTCCGGAGGCTATGCATTGGCGCAGCTCACTACTGGGAGCTTTTGCGATGACGGTCGCCTATGACGCCTGCGACTACTGGATCGACCAGACGAATGCCCGACTAGAGGAAAACCTCGCTCACCTAAGGGCTGAGGTTGAAAAGCACCTCCCCAAAGCGAAGCTGTTTGACCACAGTGCCACCTACTTGGCCTGGATCGACCTCAGCGCATACCAGCTAGCAAAGCCTCAGGCCGAGATCCTTCGCCACGGAGTTGCACTGGTCCCCGGAGAAGATCACGCCCCAGGCGATGAGTATTCAAGCTTTGTGCGATTCAACTTCGCCAGCTCCAAAGAGCGAATTAGCGAGGCAGTTCGCAGGATGCACTCAGCGCTTGAGAGCGGTAATTAGATCTTCGATAAGGTCTGCGGGGTTCTCCAGCCCAACCGAAAGCCTCAGGGTTCCCTCTGAGATTCCCATGCGCATTCTGGTCTCAGGATCAAGCCTGCGGTGGGTCGAGGATGCCGGGTGAGTTATCAGCGATCTGGAATCTCCGAGGTTATTTGAGATGTCGATAACCTCAAGCCGGTTCATCAGTTCAAAAGCGCGCTCTTTGGTTTCTAGATCAATAGCCAAGGTGGTGCCGCCTTTTAGCATTTGCTTTTTCGCCAGCTGCTGTTGCGGGTGAGAGTCCAAGAATGGGTGGTGCACTTTGACTATTCCCTTAGATTCTGAAAGAGCCTTGGCAATTTCCCAAGCTGAGTCCGCCATTTTGTGAACGCGCATCTCCATAGTCTCAAGCGACTTGAGGAGCACCCAGGCATTGAAGGGGGAGAGGGACGGACCGGTGTGACGAGTGAATGGTTTTAGGTGCTGGTCAATATAGTCCTTGGAACCCAGTAGTGCTCCACCTAGAACTCTGCCCTGACCATCGATGTGTTTTGTTGCCGAATACATCACAACATCGGCTCCGAACTGCAGTGGCTTTTGCAGCACCGGTGAGGCCATGACGTTGTCAACGATCAAAAGCGCCCCTGCTGAATGTGCCAGGTTTGCCACCATCGCGATGTCGACGATCTCCATAAGTGGGTTTGAAGGAGTCTCGATAAAGACAGCCTTGGCCTTTTTGCTCAGTGCCTTTTCCCAAGCCTCTTGGGTGTTCTCAACGACGACATCAACCTCAACGCCCCAGCGCGGCAGGATCTCAGTTAGGACCACGTAGCAAGAGGAGAACATAGCGCCGGAGGCGACTACGCGATCACCGGCGGAAACCAAACATGCCACTGAAGCAAACATCGCACTCATGCCGCTACCGGTGGCATGCGCCGCTTCCGCACCCTCAATTAGAGCGAGCCGATCCTCGAACATTTGGACCGTTGGATTTGAAAATCTTGAGTAAAGGTGATGCTCCTCGGTTTCCGCGAAGCTGGCTTCGGCCTGCTCAGCGCTGTCATAGGTGAAACCGGAGTTCAGAAATAGCGCCTCGGAGGTCTCCTGAAAGCCAGTTCTAGTCAGGCCACCGCGGACGGCAATAGTGTCCGGGTGCAACTCACGCGAGGTTGGTGATGAGCTGTTTGGGTTGTAGCCCCAAGGTCGATTGCGCTTTGTCATTGCCCAAAAACATACCTGTAAACCCATAGTCTTTGCAGCGTGGAATCCAAAGTCATGGCTTTAGCGAGCGAGCTTTTTCAAAAGCACGGCATCGTCAATTACTCCTTTGGCTTCGATCGGGCAGTTAGAAGAGCCGGTCTTTGCGATTACACCAAGCGCAGAATCACGATCTCAAAACACCTGTTGGCAGGTTCCGACCTTGATCAAATTGAACAGGTTCTGCTGCATGAAATCGCTCACGCGCTGGTGGGAAAGAGTGCCGGCCACGGCAAGGTTTGGCGACAAAAGGCGAGCGAGATTGGCTATCGTCACGAGAGAATCGACGGCTCTTCGCTCGCCTCTGAGGTGGCGAAGTGGCGGGGTAGCTGTCCGCAGAACCACGAGCACTATCGCTCTCGAAAACCCCAGCGCCCACTCTCTTGCAAGCTATGTGCGCCCAGTTTTTCAAGGCGCTACCTGATTAGTTGGGTTGAGGTCCGATGATGACGGCGCTTACGATCGCGCCTGCCAAAAAATTCAGGTAGATAAAGCGCCGCCAACCCCGATTGGCAATTTCACAATTGTCATCGGTAATTCCCCACTCGCGACCAACTACGAATAGATACGGGATGGCGGCCAAAGCGGCCTGCGGGTAGCGATCACCAAGAAATAGCGTGACCACCCCGGCGACCAAATACATCACAAACGCAATTCGTACTGTGGCCTTTGCGCCCAAGACTGTAGCGATCGATGCGATGCCAGCTTCTCTATCGGCCTTGATGTCTTGCACCGCTCCAAAAGCATGCGAGGCCATGCCCCAAAGCGTAAAGCTCAGAGTGATTAGCCAAATCCGTAGGTCAAAGCTAGCTCCGGCCAGAGTGAGTCCAAAGAGCATGGGGCCGACAAAGTGCATGGCTGAAGTGAAGGAGTCCAGAAACGGAATCTCTTTGAATCGAAGTCCGCCGAGGCTGTAAGCGACGACAGAGAACAAAACCAGAAGCAGAACGAATGAGCTAACCAGGTCTCCGACTACCAGCAGGTAGATCGCAAATGGAGTTGCTAAACCAAACGAGACCAAGAGCGTGGGCCTGTGATACTTGGGCTCTAGGAGCCCTCCTTCAATCCCACCTTTTCTTGGGTTGCGAAGATCTGATGGGTAATCAAAAACGTCGTTCACCCCATACATCAGGAGGTTGTAGGGGATGAGAAAGAACAGACTGCCAATAAGCAGATTTGTATCAAGCTTCCCAGTGACCAAAAAGTAGGCTGCTGCGAATGGAAAGGCGGTGTTGATCCAAGAGATCGGTCGAGACGAGATGAATAGCTTTTTGAGCATCAGCGTCTCCTAAAGAATTCATAGAGCGAGGGGGTCAGCACCAGTGCAACCAGAGTGTAGGCAAAGTCCTCAATTGGCGCATAACCAAGCATGATGCCCAAAAGCTTCTCTTGGTCGTAAGCCACAATCCCGGTTCCGATAATCACGTTATCGAAGATCAAGGTGAGAGTGAGCATCACCAAGCCCGTGATCATCAGCGGTTTTGCACTGAGCTGTTTGCGAACCAAGACTGTGTAGAGCGCGAAAATTCCCAGTACCAGTGCTGTCAGTTCCGGGTAGCTCATTTGGCTGCCCATCTATAGACGACGAGGGTGTTGTAGCAAAGCAGGGTGAGGAAGAAAACCTCTTCGAGTGGTAGCTCTGGAGCTAGCAAAATACCGCTGAGGTGCGGTGCGTCTCCTCGGAAAAAGATACCGTTCAGGATTCCGACAACATCCCAAACCAAAAAAACTGTAACCGAAATGCAAACTGCGAACAGCGTTGCACGAGCATCGAGAAACAGGGCTAGCTTGTGGGTGTAGTCCAAAAGCCCAACTCCCAAAATGGAGAAGACAAGTGCGATCAGATAAAGGTAGGGGACTACCTCCTGAATCACTGCAGACCTCTCCAGCTCTTGACTGGGGATAGCTCACCCTTGGTTGGGCCGGCACTGCGGTCGTCAATCAGATGCTTGTAAACCAGCTCTGCTCCGATCAGGCACATTGGTAGCCCAATGCCAGGGATGGTGTTGTGACCTGTGTAAAGAAGGTTTTTGACCTTCTTGGACTTATTGGATGGTCTAAAGAAAGCACTCTGGGTGAGGGTGTGCGCCATGCCAAGCGCAGTTCCACTCCAGGCGTTCAGCTCAGACTCAAAGTTCGCAGGACCAACGGTTCGCCGCACCACGATGCGCTCCTTGAGATCAGGTATCTCACACCACTGGGCAATCTGGTCGATGATGCGGTCAGCCTCGGCCTCAAACTCTGGGTCACCAGAGCCGTTGATGCCGCCACGACCAATCGCTGGATCGGCGGCGATTGGCACCAACACAAACAGGTTCTCATGATCCTGAGGTGCAACGCTGGGATCGGTCTTTGACGGCATGCAGAGATAGAGCGATGCGGGTGATGGCACTTTGCTCTTGCCATCGGCCTTTCTAAAGACTTCTTTGAAGTTTGATGCCCAGTCCTTGGTGTAGAGAAGGGTGTGGTGATCAAGCTCAGAAATCTTGCCCTTTATGCCTAGGTAAATCAGCAGTGCTGATGGACCGGGAACCTTCTTATCCCAAAAGCGTTGCGGGTAGGTCTGGTGTTTTTCATCGAGCAGCTTGGTCTCGACGTGGTGAAGGTCGGCGCTCGCGACCACAACATCGGCGCGAATTTCAGACTCACCAACCTTGACTCCAACGGCCCTGCCGTTCTCAACCAGAATCTTTTGCACCGGAGATGAGGTGTGGATCTCAACGCCCTGCTTTTTCGCTAGGCGTTCGATTGATTCGATAATCGTGTAGATGCCACCGCGCGGGTAGAAAACACCCTGATTCATATCAACGTGAGTCATTAGGTGATACATGCTCGGGGTGTCATAGGGCGACGCACCCAAGAAAACCGCTGGGAAGTTGAGCATTTTCTTTAGGCGTTCGTCTTTTACAAATTTCCCGGAGAAAGTCCAAAGTGGAGTTACGAGTAGCTTTAGGAATTCACCGAGCCTCGCGAGCACCTCTGGATGGAAGAAGCTTCTTGGGTCTAGGAAGTTTGTGTAGAGGAAGTGTTTGATCGAGAGCTTGTAGGCGTCCTCAGCGCTGTCGAGATAGCGCTGCAACGCAGCACCAGCACCGGGCTCAATGGATTCAAACATCGACTTGATTTCGTCTAGGTTCTCACTCATGAGCAGCTTGTCACCCTCACCCTCATTTCGGGTCTGGTAGGCGGGGGACAAGCGAACTAGATCCAGCTCAGCACTGGCGGTAGTGCCCATGAGGTTGTAGAACTGCTCGAAGGCATCCGGCATCAGGTACCAGCTTGGCCCCATGTCAAAACGGAATCCGTCTTTTTCCCACAGGTAGGCGCGTCCACCCAGTGAATCCTTGGCCTCGTAGAGGGTCACCCTCATACCAGCCTTGGCCAGCAGGGCGGCAGAAGAAAGTCCGGCAATGCCGCCACCGATCACGATGGCAGTTTTTTGACTCATGGTTTAGCTCCTAAAAACGCGCGAGTCACCAAGATCAATTTCTTGAAATTGCTCACGCTGATACGGGTGTTAATCAAATCCTTGGCCGATGTGTTTCCGATTTTGCGATTTAGTTCGGCAAACAAGAGCTGAGCGGCGGTGACGGCGACCCTTGCTGAGGTGGGAAGAAGTGGGAGGGATTGCGCGCTGATGCTTAGGTCATTGTCAATGTCCGCAACCAATCGCTCTTTAGTTGCCTCATCAAAGGTGCTGACATTGACACCGGGGAAGTAGGAGCGACCGAGTCGGCCAAAGTCTGCAGCCAGGTCTCTGAGGAAGTTCACCTTTTGGAATGCGCTACCTAGTGCTCGGGCACCTCTGACCAGCTGAACTTTTTGCTCTTGGGTATAGCTCTGACCCTGCACAAAAGCCGCCAGGCACATCAGGCCAACCACTTCAGCCGAGCCGTAGACATAGCGCTCAAAAGATTCCTGGTCGTGCTCAGATTCGGTCAGGTCCTGGCGCATCGAATAGAAAAATGGCTCCACGATGTCTTTGCCAATACCGACCTCACGCGCCGTTACTGCAAAAGAGTGCAGGATCAGGTTGGTTGAAAAACCGCGCTCCATCGCCCGATAGGTCTCAGCCTCAAAAGCATCAAGCTCTGAGGCGGGATCAAGATTTGCCGCTTTTATAGCGGCCTGCTGGGCGGAGCCATCAACAATCTCATCTGCAACCCGCACCATGGCGTAGATGTTTTCGATGTGATGACGAAGGGATTTTGGCAACAGCTTGGTGGCTGCTCCAAACGAGGTTGAGTAGCTGTAAATCACCTCGGCGCTCGCCCTATGAGCGGCCTCGGTGTAAAGCGCTAGACCAGTAGGCACTTTGGTGGTGTCTTGGGATTCCACTCGCCTAGGCTACCCCCTTTATTGGTAGCTAAGATTGGTTTATGCCAAGCCCAATGAAACCTCGTAGTCACGTTGTAACGGATGGAATTGAAAGGGCTGCCGCGCGCGGAATGCTGCGGGCAGTCGGAATGGGTGACGAGGACTGGGAAAAACCTCAAATCGGTGTTGCCTCATCCTGGAATGAAGTGACTCCGTGCAACCTCTCGCTGGATCGATTGGCCGATGCCGCCAAGATGGGCGTGCATGCAGCCAAGGGTTACCCACTTGAGTTCGGCACCATTTCGGTCTCTGATGGCATCTCAATGGGTCATGAGGGGATGCACTTCTCACTTGTCTCACGCGAGGTAATCGCAGACTCAGTTGAAACCGTGATGCAGGCAGAGCGACTTGACGGTTCGGTTCTGTTGGCTGGCTGTGACAAGTCGCTTCCAGGCATGTTGATGGCCGCTGCTCGTTTGGATTTGGCCTCGGTATTTCTCTATGCCGGGTCTATTGCTCCGGGTTGGGTAAAGCTCTCTGATGGCACCGAAAAAGAGGTCACCATCATTGACGCCTTTGAGGCAGTTGGTGCCTGCAAGGCAGGCAAGATGAGCCTTGAAGACCTCGACCGCATTGAGCGTGCGATCTGTCCTGGTGAGGGTGCCTGTGGCGGTATGTACACCGCAAACACAATGGCTTCGATTGGTGAAGCACTTGGCATGAGCCTTCCAGGTTCCGCATC
>DLOY01000055.1 GCA_002478545.1 Micrococcales bacterium UBA7472 | reverse complement strand
AGTGAAGCGGCGATGCCCCCTAGCGGCTGTGCCTTGAGCATGACTAGGTCAGCTGCCTGGGCCCTTGCTACCGCTTGTGGGTCGGAGGATTTTCTTATCAGTTCATCCGCGCAAATCTTGATTGAGCCGCCAAGCTCAGCCTTTAGCTGCACCATTTCCTCGATGGTCGAAACCGGCTGCTCCAGATACTCAATGTTGATCCCGTCAAGCTCGCGAACTAGACCCAGGACCTGCTCGATCGAGTAGCCGCCATTTGCATCTAGTCGAACTCTTGCGTTAGGGAAGAGTCTTGCAACCTCGCGGATTCTGGCTTGGTCATCAGATATCGATTGGCACTTTTCTGCGACCTTCACCTTGACGGTTTCAAATCCACTGAAGCGGGCCAGAACATCTGCAACTTCATCAGTACTAACTGCTGGGAGAGTTGCATTGACCCGAACGTATTCGCGCTTCAGAGCTGGAAGATCATCGTGTGCGAACGCGAGAGCGGCTCTCAGCCAAGTGGCTGACTCTTGATCGGAGTACTCCAAAAAGGGTGAAAACTCTGCCCAGCGCTCGCCCTTAAAAATCACCGCTTCACGAAATTCCAGGCCGCGAAATCTGGTGCGCATCGGGATGCTGACAACCCAAAAGTTTCCTAGCCCACCATTCACGCGATTAGTCTAGGTGCATGCCCAATCAGGTTTCCGAGCTCTTTGATGCCTCGCAGTGGAAAGCCGTTCCCGGCTTCGAATCGCTAAATGATGTCTCCTACCACCGACACATTGACCTGGGGGTTGTTCGCGTTGGGTTCTCTCGCCCAGAGGTTAGAAACGCATTTCGACCACAGACCGTAGATGAGCTTTACCGCGCACTGGACCACGCGCGGATGCAACCCGATGTTGGCGTGGTGTTGCTGACCGGTAACGGGCCTAGCCCAAAAGACGGCGGCTGGGCGTTTTGCTCGGGCGGAGATCAAAGGGTTCGCGGCAAGGCTGGCTACGAATACGGCGATGCCTCATCAGGAAGGCTGCACATTCTTGAAGTTCAGCGCCTGATTCGTTTTATGCCAAAGGTTGTCATTGCGCTGGTATCCGGCTGGGCTGCCGGAGGCGGTCACTCGCTCAATGTGGTTTGTGATCTGTCGATTGCCTCGAAGGAGTTTGCAAGGTTCAAGCAAACCGATGCCGACGTTGGCTCTTTTGATGCCGGATACGGCTCTGCCTATCTGGCTCGTCAAACCGGTCAAAAGTTTGCTCGTGAAATCTTCTTCCTCGGTGCCGAGTATGACGCGCAGCGAGCTTATGAAATGGGTGTTGTGAACAAGGTAGTTCCTCATGCTGAGCTTGAGGCAGTGGGTATTGCCTGGGCCAGGGAAATCTTGGGTAAATCACCGACTGCGATTCGTATGCTGAAGTACGCATTCAACGCTGTCGATGACGGTTTGGTGGGGCAGCAGCTGTTTGCAGGTGAGGCAACACGCCTGGCGTATGGCACTGAAGAAGCTACCGAGGGCAAGAATGCCTTCTTGGAAAAGCGCAAACCTGACTGGTCTGACTACCCCTGGCATTTCTAATGAAACCGCTGAAGCTTGTTCCGGCCAATGACAGTTTTCGAGCGCTTCAACTCGCTGTCGATGTCCTAGATGGCTCGGTCGCTGGCTTCATTACCCCACCCGAGGTGTTGGGGGTCACGCCTGAGGTTCACGGGCTTCCAGACCAGGTTGCCAATCAAATCGGGTTTATCGTCGAGAGCTCTGGATCAACCGGTGCTCCAAAGCGAATATCGCTCTCCATCAACGCGCTATTGGCAAGTGCTGAAGCGTCGGCAAAGCGAATCGGTAGTGGCCAGTGGTTGCTTGCCCTCCCAACCAATTTCATTGCTGGCATAAATGTCTTGGTTCGATCGGTAGTTGCAGACACTCAACCGATTTTGTTGAACACCCAGGTGCCATTTACCGCCGAAGCGTTCATCCGAGGCTCAGCATTGATGACCGAAGATCGCTATACCTCGTTAGTCCCCCACCAATTGAGCAAACTTTTGCAGGCAGCAAGGGAAGACGCGTTCGTTTTTTCAGAGCTGCGCAAATTCAAGGCGATTTTGGTGGGCGGTCAGCAACCGAACTGGGCTGATGTCTTGGAGCTGCAAACTATGGGCGTCAATGTCGTGGTGAGTTATGGCATGACAGAGACCTGCGGTGGTTGCGTGTATGACGGTGTTCCGCTTGATGGAGTGAGCATCAGACTGACTGACGGTCGGATCGCGATCTCAGGACCAACCCTCGCCGAGGACCTTGGGTCGGAGTTTGTCACCAACGATCTTGGAGAGTTGGTCGAAGGAAAGCTTGAAGTTTTGGGCCGCGCGGATCGGGTGATCATCTCTGGTGGATTGAAGGTCTCTTTAGACCGGGTGGAGGAGGCCGCGCTCGCGCTGGACGGAGTCGATGAAGTTTGCGCTGTTTCGCTAGAAAGCGAGTGGGGACAATCCGTTGGACTGGTCTATGTGGGCAACGAGCGAGACTTCCATGAGCTTTCAGAACTAACGGTTGCAGCTAGGCCGAAAAAGTTACTCCGGGTTGATTCAGTTCCGAGGTTGCCATCGGGAAAGCCGGACCTCATGGAAATTCAACGACTCTTGGCAAGCTAGCATTTCGCTATGGCAGATCTAAATAGTTGGGTTTCAGGGGCGAGGCTGCGCACATTGCCACTGGCCGTTGCCCCGGTAGCGCTCGGTGCGGCAACAGCAGAGGCGACCCAGAACTTTGATCCGCTTCTTACTCTCGGTGCTTTGCTGGTTGCACTCTTCTTGCAGATCGCTGTCAACTACGCGAACGATTACTCCGATGGAGTGCGTGGAACCGACGAGTTCAGGGTCGGACCCAAGCGTCTAACTGGTTCGGGTGAGGCCAGGGCCCGCGATGTGAAGCTGGTTGCTTTTGTCTTCTTTGGACTTGCGGCACTGGTTGGCCTAGCTCTCGTGATCGCAACTTCACAGTATTGGCTTTTGGCCCTCGGGGCATTTGCAATCCTGGCAGCCTGGTATTACACCGGAGGTAAGCACCCATACGGCTATGCCGGACTTGGTGAAGTCGTAGTGTTTGTGTTTTTCGGTCTAGTTGCCACCGTGGGAACAAACTTCATTCAAACCCTGAGCCTTGACCCACTTGCGATTGTGTTGGGGTCAGCAGCTGGTTTCTACGCATCGGCAGTGTTGCTAATCAACAACATTCGAGACATAGCAACCGATACCCAGGCTGGGAAAAAGACCCTGGCGGTTAGGTTGGGGGATCGGCGCTCGCGAGTGATGTTCTTGGTTTTGATCTTTATCCCACTCGCGATCAACATCCTGTTGATCTTGATTTATCCGGCGACTCTGCTGGGACTTTTTAATATCTTGTTGCTGGTGCCGATTTCCGGCATTGCGCTAAGCGGCAGGACTCCGAAAGAGCTAATCACCGGACTGAAGCTCACGAGCTATGCCGGTTTAGGTTACGGACTACTTGTCGGCGCCGGCCTGGTCCTCGTCAACTTTTGATTGATCCAGGATCTCATTTTCCAGGTCACTCTCTGGATCTTCGTAGCTACCCTCTTTGTTTCTCGAAAGCTTTGCCGCTACCTGCTCGCTCATTGCACGACGCTGTTTGTCCAAAAAGATAAGTGAGATTGCGAACGAGATGCTGGCGGCAATAATCGCCGCGAAAAAAGGGTTGAAATCTAAGAGCATGAAAGCCCAGAACAGCAGTGCGAATAATCCAAGTCGCAGGATCGAGTAGCTCAGCCAAGGGTTTTTCATGGCTTTAGTCTAAGTTCAGCAACTAGATAGGGTTGAGGTATGTCCAGAGTCGCAGTATTCACCATTGCATTTCTCGTGATCTTCACAGTTTTCACGACGGTGTTTGCTGCCAGCGCCAACAAGGCCGAGGTCAGGCTTTTGCCAAAGTGGGCTTGGGTGTTGCTTTGCATTGCAGTCCCATTCTTTGGAGGACTCCTCTATCTGATGGTTGGTCGCCCGCTCGGACGCGGACCAAGACCACAAAAGCGCAAAACTGTTGCACCTGATGACGACCCAAGCTTCTTGCGCGATTTAGATAAGAAGCTGCGCAAAGAAGAAGATGACAAAAAGGACGAGTCGAACTAAGTGAGCGATTCTCAGCTTTTTGCATCCCAGTTTGTCGCCGCACTTCAAAACTTGGGGGTCAAAAGCTTCTTCCTCGCTCCCGGTGCTCGTTCTCAAGCGCTTGCTGTAGCTGTAAACCAATTGGCAAAGGCTGGTCTAGTCGACCTCACTGTTCGGCTTGATGAGCGATCGATGGGATTTATGGCTCTGGGTCGAGCCCTCGGCGATGCCTACCCCGTGGCCCTAATCACGACCAGCGGTACCGCAGTCGCCAATCTGCACCCTGCAGTTCTAGAGGCTCATCACGCGGGTGTTCCGATGATTTTGCTAACCGCGGATAGGCCAGCCAAACTGCGTGGCAAGGGTGCCAACCAGACCACAAATCAGAATGGCATATTTGCAGATGCAGTCCGTGATTGCATCGACATCGACGCCAGCGCTGACCCAAGATTGGTTGCAAAAAGGGCCGTCGAGTTGGCTGTCGGTGCCGAAGCGCGACCAGGACCAGTACAGGTCAATATTCAATTTGCTGAACCGCTATCGAGCGCTCAACCAAGTGCGTTGGAATTCGTGACTCAGGCCGAATCAGTCATGCGCGCCAATCACCTGACTGAGCTGGATGTAGTGGTTTCGGAACGCGCTGTTGTAGTCGCCGGTGCTGGAGCGGGTCTGGCTGCGAGTGACTTTGCCAAGGAAGCGGGATTGCCGCTTTTGGCAGAACCCTCCTCCGGGGCTCGAGTAAAGGGCAGCATCACAAACTACATCTCCAAACTCTCGGAGCTGAGCGCTGAGGTTTCGCAGGTTTTTGTTTTTGGCAAGCCAACCCTCTCAAGAGCGATCCTTAACCTCTTAAGAAATACCGAGTACTGGGTTCAAAAGCCAAGCAACTATGAAAGTTTTGACGTATTTGGCACGGCTCAGGGTTTTGCAGATCGACTAGTTCCAATCGGCCAGGGATCTGCAGAGTGGGTGGCCAGGTGGGAAAGTGAACCTGAGCAATCGGATCGGGCGAGTTTGGTGTCAAAGGTTTGGGATGCAACCACCGGCTCTGATCGACTGCTTTTTGGCGCATCTGAACTCATTCGGGTTGCAGAGCGCTCAGTTGCAGGTAAAGAACTAAATGTCTTTGCCTCGCGAGGTCTTGCAGGAATCGATGGCACCGTCTCCACCGCCTTGGGTTTGGCGCAAGCGGGCAACCAGGTCAGAGCGATAATTGG
>DLOY01000002.1 GCA_002478545.1 Micrococcales bacterium UBA7472 | reverse complement strand
AGTCCCTTGACGATTGGCACTGAGACTCGGCCACCCGCCGAAACATAGAGCTTGATTATTGAGCCCTTGGTCGCAGTGGAGCCGATGGCCGGCTTTGTGTAGGCGATGGTTCCAGCTGGAGCCGCCGATGCGACGGAATTGGAAATTAGCTGCACGTTGAAACCATCAGCAATCAGCTGGGTTTTCGCACTCTCTGGAGTGAAAGTCGCAACATTTGGAACCACCAACTGCGTTGCGGTGATGAATTTTGGATCAGCTGCGGGGAACGGCTCACCCTGATACTTGCCATTAACAACCGTCATGATCCGTTTCCAGACGGCATGGCGAACGCTGGAAACTGCCAAGCCATTGACGCTCTTGCCGGACTGTGTGGTGAGACCCGATACGTTGCCCACCCAGGTAGAGGTTGCAACTTTAGAGGAGTAACCCGACATCCAGGTGTGGATTCGGTTGTCGGTCGTACCGGTCTTGCCCGCTAGCGGCGTGCCATCGTTCGGGTTTGCAGCAGTACCTGTTCCACCGGTCATTACTGCACGAAGTGCGTGAGTCATTGCGGCTGCAATATCCGGAGTCACTGCCTGTGAACAAGCGGTTTGTGGAATCGGAAGCGATTCACCGGTCTTTCGAAGCACTACCTTGTCGATTGCGACAGGGGAGCAGTAAACACCGTTGTTTGCAAGCGCCGCATAGGCAGCAGCCATGGTTAGCGGAGCAATTTCGTTGGTTCCTAAAATGGTGGCTGGGACATACAAAAGTTCCTCACCATCTGCTCTGTGAACACCAAAGGCCTTGGCGGTGTCGCGAATGGCACACAGGTCAACCTTTGATGCCATCGCGGCAAATGCTGTGTTCTGCGAAGTCACGACTGCCTTCGCGACGCTAATTTCATCGATGGTCTTATCGCCAGAGTTGTTCACTTCCCAGAAACCGACCACGTCACCACAGCTTGCCCTGAACTCGCGTGCGACGTCCCAAATCTTGACCTTGTCGATCTCGCCGTTTTGGTCCACGTCTTCACCGTTGTAGATGCGACCATCGACTATGTCACCCAAGGTGCCGCCATTTTTGAGCCATTCGGCCAGGGTAAAAATCTTGTAGGTGGAACCAGGTTGGAATCCGGAGGAGCCACCATAAGGCTTGTCTGTGTTGAAGTTGACGCTGGTTCGACCAGGGGCTGGGGTGTCACTTTGATCGAAGTAACGGTTTTGTGCCATCGCAATGACTCGCCCGGTACCACTCTCTACAGATACTGAGGCAGTTCCAAAGGACCACTCGTTATCAGGTGGAAGCAGTTCCATGCTGGCATCGAAGGCGGCCTGCTGAACATCTAGATCCAAGGTTGTGTAGATCTCTAAGCCACCGCGGCGAAGAAGCATCTCACGCTCTTCAGAACTGAAGCCGAACTCTTGCGAGTTGCGAATTGTCCAAACCGTGAAATCACAGAAGAAAGCGGTGGTTTGGTTTGCCTCGCAACCTTGCTTGGACTTGGTGATCTTGGTTTGGACTGGAGCAGCTTTGTAGGTGTCAGCCTGCTCCTGGGTGAGATAACCCTCATCGGCCATGGCTTGGATCACATAGTTGCGGCGACCAATACCGCGCTCGAGATTGTCAGCCTCGTCTGGCTTGTAGTCGTTTGGAGATTTGAGCATGGCTGCCAAATATGCAGCCTGAGGCACAGTCAGGTTCTTAGCGCTGGTGCCAAAGTAATACTGCGATGCGGTTTCAACACCGTTGATCTGGTTTCCCAGAAAGACCAGGTTTAGATAACCGGCCAGGATGTCCTTTTTTGAAACTTGATTTTCTAGCGCGATGGCTAGACGAATCTCTTTGAGCTTGCGCTCGATGGTCACCTCGGTGGCGGCAGCGATCGCTTCTGCATCGCCCGATAGGTTGGCGGCTTCAACCTGTGACTGACGCACATACTGCATAGTGATTGTTGACGCACCCGGACCCTCACCAAAGGTTGCCAGGTTGGTTAGCGTCGCACGAAGCAGTGAAATGATGTCCACGCCACCGTGTTGGTAAAAGCGCGGGTCCTCCACCGAGATAACTGCGTTGATGAGGTTTTCAGACATGTCCTCAAACGGAACCTCAACTCTGTTTTCGTGGAAGAAAGTTGCAATCTTCTCCGGTTTGCCATCACGCAGCGCATAGATGTTTGACGCTTGAGAGGCATTCACCGGCTTGATGTAGGCGGGCAGCGACTCAAAGGCACTTACACCCGCGGTTCCAACCGCACCTGCAACTGCGATTGCGGGGGCCAGAATTGCAACCGATAGAACTCCCGCTACAGCGCTGAGAATGCCGAACTTGAAAATGTTCGATGCAGTTGAGGGGCGCTTTGCGGACATAGACTCTAGGTTACCTTTTGCAGGCTGAAACGGAGCTGAAAATGACCAAGTGGGAATACGTCACCACACCACTTCTTTTGCACAAAGAAACCCAGATTCTCAACACCTGGGGCGCTCAAGGTTGGGAGTTGGTACAAATCACCACCGGGCCTCAAGG
>DLOY01000018.1:2578-7130 GCA_002478545.1 Micrococcales bacterium UBA7472 | reverse complement strand
CCATCTTGCTCAAGCGGTCGAACCACCAAAATACCGGCGACCGCACCAATGAATGCCGCAACCGAACCAACCGATAGGTCGATGTGACCGGCGATGATGACCATCACCATACCGATGGCTAGAACCAGGATGTAACCGTTCTGCACCACCAGGTTTGACCAGTTGGTTGGGGTTAGTGAGGCTGCATTTGGAGTGGTGGCAGCGAAGAACATAACCAGACCGATTAGGGCCAAGAAGATTCCGTTTTGACGGAGGTTAACTCCGCGCATTCTCTGGCGCAGGTTATCCATCAGTGAATTGGATTTGGTTGCGGTGTTAGACATGTGCCTTGCCCTTCTCAGTGGTCATGTACTTCATAAGTAGTTCTGGGTTCGCCTCTTCGCGAGTGACTTCACCAGTGATTCGTCCCTCTGCGATTGCATAGATGCGATCGCAGATGCCAAGCAGTTCTGGAAGCTCTGAGGAGATAACGATGATGCCCTTACCCTCGGCAGCTAGACGCTGCATGATCAGGTAGATCTCGTACTTAGCTCCAACGTCAATGCCTCGGGTTGGCTCATCCAGGATCAACACATCAGGGTTGACGTTGATCCACTTTGAGAGCACCACCTTCTGCTGGTTACCACCGGAGAGCTGACCGGTGATCGAGTTCACCGATGGTGCCTTGATGTTCATGCTGTCTTGGTACTCGGTGGCCTTTTTGTACTCCTCGTTGCCGTTTACCAAACCAAAGCTCACAAAGCTCGCAAGCGATGCTAGCGAGATGTTGCGCTTGATGTCCTCAATCAGGTTTAGACCAAATCGCTTGCGGTCCTCGGTGGCGTAGGCAAGACCATTGTCAATTGCCTCACGGATGGTGCGTACCTTGATCTCTTGGCCATTTTTATAGACCTTGCCCGAGATGTTGGTTCCGTAGGAGTGACCAAAGAGTGATCTTGCGAACTCGGTTCGACCAGCACCCATGATGCCGGCAAGACCCACAATCTCACCGCGGCGCACGTTCATCGAAATGTTGTCAACGATCAGTCGCTGGGAGTCGATTGGGTGATAGGCGGTCCAGTTCTCAACGCGAAGAATCTCATCGCCAATCTCAGGCACGCGGCTTGGGTAGCGGTTCTCCATCTCACGACCCACCATGCCCTTGATGATGCGCTCCTGGTCGACCTTCTCGGTGACCATGCTCAGCGACTCCACGGTCTTGCCATCGCGAATGATGGTGGTGGTGTCGGCAATCGCCTCGATCTCATTGAGCTTGTGGGAAATGATGATGCAGGAGATGCCCTGGTCACGAAGCTGACGAAGCAGATCTAGTAGGTGAGCTGAGTCCTCATCATTCAAAGCTGCGGTTGGCTCATCCAGGATCAACAGCTTTACGCGCTTGGAAAGTGCCTTGGCAATCTCAACCAGCTGCTGCTTTCCAACACCGATGTCCTTGATTGCGATGTTTGGGTCTTCATCGAGACCGACGCGGGCCATCAGTAGCTGAGCCTGCTGATTGGTTTTGTTCCAGTCAATTAGACCGAACTTTTTGATCTCATTGCCCAAGAAGATGTTCTCGGCAATGGAAAGGTGTGGGGAGAGGGCGAGCTCCTGGTGGATGATTACGATGCCCTCTTCTTCAGAGTCACGAATGTTGGAGAACTTCTTTACTTCGTTCTCGTAGACGATGTCTCCTGAATAGGAGCCAAACGGATAAACCCCGGAGAGAACCTTCATCAGGGTTGATTTACCAGCACCGTTCTCGCCGCAGATGGCGTGAATCTCGCCGCGCTTTACTGTGAGCGACACATTGTCAAGAGCAACAACTCCTGGAAAGGTCTTGGTGATGCTGCGCATCTCAAGAATTGGAGAGGACATCTTCGCTCCTTTTTGCTTCTTTGCAGATTTCTAGACTAAGTGCTACCCCTGCCCACCGAAGTGGGCAGGGGCAACATTTAGTGGTTTAACTAACCTAGGTCAGCCTCGTTGATGTAGCCGGAGTCGATTAGGAGCTCCTTGTAGTTGTCTACAGTCACGATGTATGGGGTTAGTAGGTAAGAAGGCACAACCTTTACGCCGTTGTCGTAAGTGGTGGTGTCGTTGGTCTCTGGGGTCTCACCCTTCAGGATGGCTAGAGCCATGCCAGCAGCAACCTTTGCAAGTTCACGAGTGTCCTTGAAGATGGTTGAGTACTGCTCGCCAGCAAGCATTGCCTTGACGGATAGAACCTCAGCGTCCTGACCAACGATGGTTGGCATCTTGGAGTAACCAGCGTCGGTTAGAGCTGCGATGATTCCGCGGCTTAGACCGTCGTATGGAGATAGAACACCGTGTACGACAGAACCGTCAGCGTAGTTACCTACAAGGATGTCCTCCATACGCTTCTGAGCTACAGCGCCGTCCCAACGAAGGGTTGCAACCTGCTCAATGGTGGTCTGGCCAGACTTGACAACTAGCACACCGGAGTCGATCAGCGGCTGTAGCACGCTCATTGCACCGTTGAAGAAGAAGAATGCGTTGTTGTCGTCTAGGGAACCAGCGAATAGCTCGATGTTCCATGGGCCTGCAGCGTTAGGTCCGTCAGCTGAGGTTGAGTCCTCAGATGCGTAAACGCCCATGCCAACTAGCATCGAAGTTGCCTGCTGTACACCAACCTTGAAGTTGTCGAAGGTTGCGTAGTAGTCAACGTTCTCGCTGTCACGAATCAGACGGTCGTAAGAGATAACTGGAACACCAGCATCCTTAGCAGCCTGTAGAACGTCAGTTAGCTGAGTTCCGTCGATAGCAGCGATGATCAGTGCCTTTGCACCCTTGGTTAGCATTGCCTCTAGCTGTGCAACCTGGGTTGGGATGTCGTCCTCAGCGTACTGAAGGTCAACTTCGAAGCCCTGGCCCTCTAGCTCAGCCTTGATGCTCTCACCGTCAGAGATCCAACGGGTTGAGGACTGGGTTGGCATTGATACACCGATTAGACCACCCTCGACTGCAGCACCTGCGTCAGAGGAAGTCTCAGCTGGGGTTGAGGTGCTTGCGCAACCGGTCAACACCAGTGCTGCAGCGACAGTAGTAGCTGCAATTCCTAGTAGTTTCTTGAACAACCTTGTTCCTTTCGTTCCGGCCGGACCAGCCGGGTCATTTTGTTCGAATGCGTCCAACCCATCCGATTGACCCCCGACTCAGAAATGGTTCTGAGCCAAGATTTACTACCGACTAGCTGCAAGCGATTACAAAAAGTTACCGCTCACATTTAGTTCGTTCTTTAGTTTGCCATTACCAAACAATGCCCAAAACCGTTTTTCATAACTGTCCGTATACGTTTTGGTAACGACTGAATAACGAGTCAATATCGGACTGTGGAATCACGATTCCGCCCCCCAATTGCTCCGCTAACCAAGCCGATTTTGCATTGTCTTCACACATCACCGCAGCCTTCAGCGCATCCTTAGCGCTGTCTCCAATAGTGAAGACACCGTGCTGTTTCATCAGCACCGCTTTGGAGCGGTGGTTGTGCAAAGTCTCAACGATTCCCTTGCCGATCGAATCATCCCCGATCTTGGCAAAGGGCCCAAGTGGTATTTCGCCACCAAACTCATCCGCGATTGCGGTTAGCACGCATGGGATTGCTCTGCCCGCCGCAGCCCAGGCGCAGGCATAGTTGGAGTGGGTGTGCACGACACCATTGACATTGGGCATGTGGCGGTAAACATAGGCATGAGAAGCGGTGTCGCTTGATGGCTTGTGCTTACCGGCGAGCACATTGCCGTCGAGATCGCACAGCACCATGCTCTCTGGGGTGAGTTCGTCATAATCCAACCCGGATGGCTTAATGAGAAAGCCACCTTCGATGCGCTGCGAGATGTTGCCGCCAGTCCAAACCACCAGTCCAGCGCTTACGAGCTTTTGGTGGAGTCTGGCCAGGGTTTCTCTAGCTTGAGACTCAGTTGGCAGCATCCGAGGCCTCTCGCTTCAGCGCCTTGAGCCTGCGCATGACATCGTTGGTGCCGCGACCAAAGTAGTCGTGCAAGATTTCATACTCGGCATAGAGGCGGTCATACTGCTTGGCTCGCTCGACATTTGGCTTGTAGAGCGCCTTGGATACTCGACCCATCTTCTCGGCAGCCTCATTGACCGAACTGTAGGCACCGGCTGCCACGGCCGCGTGAATTGCCGAACCTAGTGCTGGCCCTTGTTCTGACTCGAGCACGCTAAGTGGCAGGTTGATGATGTCGCAGTAGAGCTGCATCAAGAACGTGTTCTTGATAAGACCTCCGGCCACCACAAACTCGGTCACCGGAATACCCGATTTATTGAAGGTCTCGATGATCTTGCGAGTTCCAAACGCAGTTGATTCCAAGAGTGCGAGGTAGCCATCTTCTGGCTTGGTGGTCAGAGTCGCGCCAAGCATTAGGCCGGAGAGCTCGTGATCGACCAGCACCGAGCGGTTACCGCTGTGCCAGTCAAGCGCGATGAGTCCGTGCTCTCCGACCTTTTGCTTGGATGCCAATTCGGTGAGGTAATCGTGAATCGAAATACCTTTTTCTTTGGCCTTTTCGTAGTAAGTACCTGGAACCTG
>DLOY01000018.1:0-2432 GCA_002478545.1 Micrococcales bacterium UBA7472 | reverse complement strand
TTCATCACGTGGCAGGTCGAGGTGCCCATGATTGCGACCATTTGCCCGGGCAGGGTTGCCTTGGCGGCTGGTGCGGTGACGTGTGCATCGACATTGCCAACTGCAACCGCGATGCCTTCTGGCAAACCGGTCCATGCCGAAGCTTCGGCAGTCAGGTATCCAGCCGCTGCACCGAGTTGACCAATCGGGTGCTCGAGCTTGTCTTTGGCAAAACGAGCAAAGCCTGGGTTCAAAGCAGCAAAGTAGTCCTCGGATGGATAAACCCCATCCTGCAGGTTTCCCTTGTATCCGGCGGTGCAGGCATTACGCAAGTACTCACCGGTTAGCTGCCACACGATCCAGTCGGCAGCCTCAACAAACTTGTCCATGGCCGCATAAATCTCGGGGTCTTCTTCGAGAATCTGAAGACCCTTGGCCAACTCCCACTCGGAGGAGATTTGACCGCCGTAGCGATTTAGCCAGGCTTGATCCAGTTCTCTAGCCTTCTCGTTGATTCGATCAGCGTGAGGTTGAGCGGCGTGGTGCTTCCAGAGCTTCACATAGGCATGTGGTCGATCGCGGAATGCATCGAGGTTCGATAGCGGAGTGCCGTCAAGCTTTACCGGGACCATGGTGCAGGCAGTGAAGTCTGTTGCGACACCAATTACATCTTCAGGGTTTACCCCCGAAAGTCTTACCGCTTCGGGAACTGCGGTCTTGAGAACCTGGACATAGTCGTTTGGATCTTGCAACGCCCAGTCAGGGGGGAGTTTCTTGCCGGTGGCGGCAAGGGTTTGGTCCATCACAGCGTGCGGGTATTCACACACCGCACTGGCAAGTTCGCGACCATCTGAAACTGAAACCACAACGGCGCGACCGGAAAGTGTGCCGTAGTCGATACCGACCACATACTTTTCTGCCATGACTTCCTCGTCTCTTCGGCACTTATGTTAGCGATAACATTTGCGTCCCACCAAGGATTCGGGGCAACAGTTTTATAACGCTGTCAGCCTCGCGGTGGAGCTCCTGACGACTAGCTCGGGAACCAATCGATCAAGCTTCTTATACGCAGTGCCTTTTATCTCTAACAACAAAAGCTGCATTGCTCTTTCACCGAGCGCTCGAAAATCTTGACGCACAGTGGTTAGCGGTGGGTAGGCATACTGGGACTCTTCAAGATCATCAAAACCAACCACACTGAGCTGCTCTGGCACCGACACTCCGCGCTGGCGCATGGCATGCAAAAAGCCGAGCGCCATGCGGTCATTGGCAATAAATACCGCGGTGATTCCCTTTTCCAAAAAGTTGACTTCACTGCCGATGCGATAGCCGGTTGAGATTTCCCAGTCACCATCGATAACTCTCGGCACCAAGTTGGCGTTGATCATGGTCGAGGTGTAACCGGCTGCCCTGGTGGTGGATTCAAACCAATCCTTTGGACCTGAGATGTGAACAATCTCCTTGTGGCCAAGATCAAGAAGGTGCTGGGTAGCGGTGACGCCACCAGCAAAGTTATCGACCGAAACCGCGAGCTCATCCATGCGATACATGCTGTCGAGGGTCACAACCGGAATGCCTGAAACGTTGGCCCTGACGTATTCCACGGCATTGGCATGCGGGGTAACAATTGCTAGTCCCTCAATACCCAAACGCTGTAGATGGTCAATGCCTTCTCGAACCGATTGATTATCGGTTGGGTCAATGCCGCAGCTCACTACGAAGTAGCCCTGCTCCCTAGCAGCGCGCTCCATCTCGTGAACCATCGAGGCTGGTCCGGTGAAATCTGTATCCGAAGCCAGGATGCCAATCATCTTGGTCTTTGAAGAAGCCAGTGCTCTCGCGGCCTGGTTTGGACGGTAGTCCAAAGCCTCCATGGCCTTGAGGACTCGAGTCTTGGTCTCAGGGCGAATTGAAGAGTTGTTGTTGATTACTCGGGAAACCGTTTGGTGCGAAACCTTGGCCAGGCGCGCAACATCGTAGATGTTGGCCTGTCTCGGGTTATTGGCTACCAAAGCGATCTCCTAGGTTCGCGACTAGTTTCTCGCACGCTGCACGCCAAAGCGAAATCTCTTCCTCGAGCAGAGCTTTCTTGACCTGGAGTTTGATTTGGCTACCCTTGCGCTCTTTGAATCGAAACGCGACTTCACCATGAAGCTCAGTCAGCAAAATAATCTCGCGCGGAATGTCGATGCGAGAGAAGGTCCCGCGATATTCGGGTTCCGCAACGAAGGTCAGCTTTGCACCCTGCCTGAAGTCGAGCTTTTGCAATTTGTCAAAGGCTGCCTCGTAGAAATCGGTCTCATTGAAAGCTGCGAACACCGACTTTAGGTCTGCAGTCAGCTGTAGCTCGGTTGCATAGGTATGGATCTTGCGGTTTGGATCAGCCTTGGGAGATTGCGCAAATCCAACGAAGCTGTCGCTCATTTCGGTTTACGCTCACGGGCCAGATAGGT
>DLOY01000042.1 GCA_002478545.1 Micrococcales bacterium UBA7472 | reverse complement strand
ATCTCCACGCGCTGCTGCACGCCAACCGGCAGATCCTCCACAAGGGCATCTGGGTCGACATTGAAGCCAAAGCGTTCGGAGATCTCGATCACTCGCTTGCGAGCGGCAGCCATGTCTAGGGTGCCGCCAAAACCAGTGGGCTCATTTCCCAGGGCCACATTCTCGGCAACTGTAAATACTGGGATGAGCATGAAGTGCTGGTGGACCATACCGATACCAGCTGCCATGGCATCGCCTGGCCCGCGGAACTGCTGAGGCTTACCATCAAGCAGAATTCCACCCTCGTCGGCTTGGTAGAGACCGTAGAGGACATTCATCAGGGTTGACTTACCCGCGCCGTTTTCGCCCAGCAAGGCGTGAATCTCGCCAGGTTCAACACTGAGGCTGATCTGGTTGTTTGCTACCAATGTTCCAAAGCGCTTGGTTATCCCGCGCAGCTCTAATTTCACTTGGCACTCCTTCGTGCAGACACTCTATTGTGCCAAAGAAAAGGGCCGCGGAGTTTC
This sequence comes from Micrococcales bacterium UBA7472, assembly GCA_002478545.1. Lineage (GTDB taxonomy): Bacteria > Actinomycetota > Actinomycetes > Actinomycetales > Microbacteriaceae > Aquiluna. Next base: position 12,107 of record DLOY01000042.1, on the reverse strand, counting down.
CCCCGCGGCCCCAATCGTTTTACTGAATTACTTCAGTGGGTCGATCTCGCCGGCGATGATGCCAGCCTCTAGCTCTGCTAGGCGAGCCTTGACCTCATCAGAGACCTTGGACTCGAACTCGTATAGCGGGCTAAGACCGGTTCCACCGTTTGCAAGGGTTCCAACGTAAGCGTCACCGGTGAAGGCGCCACCAGCTGAAAGCTCAGCAAGGATGTCGTAGACAGCGTTGGTCATGCGCTTCTCAGCTGAGGTTAGAACTAGTGATGCGTACTCAGGTGAGGTTAGAGCGATGTCCTTGTCAACACCGATCATTACGGCGTCAACGCCAGCCTCCTTGATTGCCTCAGAGACCGCACCGAACTGGAAACCAGCTACTGGGAAGATCACGTCAGCACCGGCAACTAGCTGTGCAGCTGCAATTGCCTTTGAGGTTCCGGAGTTAGGAGTGAAGTCACCCATGAAGTCACCCTTGTCTGGGGTGGCTGGGTCCCAACCGACAACCTTCACGTCGGTTCCGGTCTCCTTGCCGTATGCCATTGCACCGTAGTAGTAACCGGTCATGAAGTCGGTTACTGCTGGGATGTTAACGCCACCGTAAGTACCTACAACCTTGGTGGTTGAGTAGGCAGCTGCTAGGTAACCAGCTAGGTAGCTGGACTGGTTCATTGCGTATGAAACTGGCTTTAGGTTTGCGTTGCCCTCGCTCCAACCGTCGATGGTCACGAACTGGACCTCTGGGTTAGCAGCTGCAGCTGCGTTTACGTCTGCAACTAGTGCAAAACCAACAGCGAAGGTTACGTCACAGCCCTGGTCAACCATGGCCTGTAGGTTTGGAGCGAAGTCCTCCGGGGTGTTGGACTCTGCTTCTGCAATCTGAACACCTAGCTCAGTCTGAGCCTTCATTAGACCGTCGTAAACGGACTCGTTGAAGGACTTGTCGTTCCAGCTACCCTCGTCAGAGACTGCACATGCTAGGTAGTCCACGGTTGGAGCAGCGCTGGTCTCAGTCTCGCTGGCGGTCGGCTCTGCTTCTGGTGCAGCAGCGCAACCAGTCAGCACAAGTGCCGATGCGCCCAGCAGGGCGAATGCGGCGGATGCATTCTTTAGCTTCAAGGTTTCCTCCTGAAATTTGGATGGCGCGGATGCGCCTGATTTGCCTTTAGCCTAGCCGTTCAAAATGAGTCAATTGAGGCTTAGCCGAGCAAGAAACAGAACCTTATTGAATTCGTTACAAATGGTTCTAGAGAAGCTCTGAGTGACCCGATTGCTTCAAGACATCGACCAGTGACTTCACCTTTTGAGCGTGCTCCTTAGTGGTTACCAGGAGGGCATCCGGGGTGTCCACAACGATCACATCCTCCAAGCCAATAAGTGCCACCAGGCGATTGGTATCACTTACCAAGATGCCCGATGAGGAGTCGGCCAGCACCTTGCCATGACCAAGGACAGCGAGGTTCCCCTTGCGACCTTGGGATTGCAGTTCGGCGATGGCGGCAAAGTCTCCAACGTCGTGCCACTCGAATAGCCCTGGCACCACCGCAACCAGACCCTCTGCTGCTGCGGGTTCTGCAATCGCGTAGTCGATGGCGATCTGGGTAAGCCTTGGCCAGACTTGGGCCATGAGGCTTTGGCGCTGAGGGGTGTCCCAGCCCTCGGCCAGCTGCATCACTCCGGCGTGCAAGCTTGGCTGGGTCTTTTGCAGCACCTCAAGCAAGAGTTTGGCTGGGGCGATAAACATGCCGGCGTTCCAGAGGTACTCACCAGACTCGACGTATTTGCGAGCAAGTTTGATGTTTGGCTTTTCGACAAACTCGCGAACCTCACACGCAGTCTCTGAGGCGAGCCTGTCTCCCTTGTGAATGTAACCAAAGGCAACCGAGGCCTCGGTGGGCTGTAATCCAATAGTCACGATCTTGCCGGTGGCAGCAACCTCTACCGCCTCCCGAACTGCCCTTTGAAACTTGGCATCATCGGTAATCACGTGGTCTGCCGCGAAAGAACCGACAATAACCTCTGGCTCCCGCTGCATCAGTACCGCTGCAGCAAGTGCAATGGCTGCCGTTGAATCCTTGGGACTTGGTTCCAAGATCAAATTCTTCGTGTTCAGCTCGGGAAGTTGCTCCGCAACTGCGTGGGAGTGAACATCACCGGTGACGACCATGATGCGCTCTTTAGCCAAAGGAGTGAGGCGATCCCAGGTGTCCTGCAGCAGGGTTTGGCCACTGCCAGTCAGATCATGGAGAAACTTGGGGGCACTTGCCCTAGACAGTGGCCACAGCCTTGATCCCACGCCCCCGGCAGGAATGACGGCGTAGAAACGCTCGTTTGGAGATTGATTACTCACCGAATCACCCTAAGGCAATCGGTGATTTAGCGGAAGATAGCCACCCGCAAGCGGTTAGACTTTTACCTAATCCCTTACTATCCATGGAGGCTAGCGTGGCAGTTCGGCCAGCGGGGACCCTCTACCGAGGCAAAGTCGGTATGTGGTCCTGGGTGCTTCACCGCATCACCGGTGTAGCAATCTTCTTCTTCCTTCTCGTTCACGTGTTGGACACTGCCCTGGTTCGCGTCTCCCCTGATGCCTACAACGTGGTTATCGAGTCCTACAAGACCCCAATCATCGGCATGGCTGAGCTTGGACTTGTCGGTGCAATCTTGTTCCACGGACTCAATGGACTGCGCATCATCGCGGTGGACTTCTGGTCCAAGGGAACCAAGTATCAGAACGTAATGTTCTGGGCCGTGATGATCATCACCGTCGTTGCTGTGGCTGGCTTTGCTCCAGTGCACCTAGCCCGAGTCTTTGGAGCGCACTAATGAGCGTTGTGATTGAGACCCCAAACACTCCTCGCACTCGCAAGGGTGCAAACTGGGAGAAGTACGGCTGGCTATTCATGCGCGTCTCCGGACCGCTACTGGTCGTTTTGATTTTCACCCACCTGGTCGTGAACTTGGTTGTGGGCGATGGCATCAAGGCCATCGACTTTGCATTTGTTGCCGGTAAGTGGGCTGACCCGTTCTGGCAGGTCTGGGACCTAGCCATGCTTTGGCTTGCAATGATCCACGGCACCAACGGCATGCGCACCATCGTGAATGACTACACCGAGAAGGTGAAGGTTCGTAAGGCTCTGATCACGACGCTCTGGTCGGTGTGTGGCCTACTCATCATTTTGGGCACCCTGGTGATTTTCACCTTTGACCCATGCCCAGCCGGTGCGGCTGCCGAGCTGCTTCCATCCTTCTGCCCAGCTAGCAACTAGTTAGGAACAAATTGTCAAACCAGAACGTGATCAACCACGAGTATGACGTTGTAATCGTTGGCGCTGGTGGTGCCGGTATGCGTGCTGCCATCGAGGCTGGACCACACGCCAAGGTCGCGGTGATTTCCAAGCTATTCCCAACCAGAAGCCACACCGGAGCCGCCCAGGGTGGCATGGCGGCAGCTTTGGCCAACGTCGAAGAGGACAGCTGGGAGTGGCACACCTTCGACACCGTCAAGGGTGGCGACTACCTGGTTGACCAGGACGCTGCTGAGATTTTGGCCAAGGAATCGGTGGAAGCCGTTATTGACCTGGAGAACATGGGTCTACCTTTCAACCGCACCCCCGATGGCAAGATCGACCAGCGTCGCTTTGGTGGTCACACCCGTGACCACGGTAAGGCTCCGGTTCGCCGCAGCTGCTATGCGGCTGACCGCACCGGTCACATGATTCTGCAGACCCTTTACCAAAACTGCGTAAAGCTCGGCATCGAGTTCTACAACGAGTTCTACGTCCTTGACCTAGTCATGAACGATGGCAAGCCAGCAGCGGTTGTTGCCTACGAACTTGCAACCGGAGACATCCACGTCTTCGCCGGTAAGTCAATCGTGTTTGCAACTGGTGGCTTTGGAAAGATCTACAAGACCACCTCCAACGCTCACACTCTCACCGGTGATGGCGTTGGCATCATCTTCCGCAAGGGACTTCCCCTTGAGGACATGGAGTTCTACCAGTTCCACCCAACCGGTCTTGCCGGTCTAGGCATCTTGCTTTCTGAGGCAGCTCGTGGTGAGGGTGGCATCTTGCGTAACGCTTCAGGTGAGCGCTTCATGGAGCGCTATGCACCAACCATCAAGGACCTAGCTCCTCGTGACATGGTTGCTCGCGCTATGGCCAACGAGGTTCGCGAAGGTCGAGGTGCTGGTCCAAACAAGGACTACGTGCTTTTGGACCTGACCCACCTTGAGCCTGCAGTGATTGATGCAAAGCTCCCAGACATCACCGAGTTCGCAAGAACCTACCTGGGTGTAGAGCCTTACACCGAGCCAGTACCGGTATTCCCAACCGCGCACTATGCGATGGGTGGTATCCCAACCAACATCAAGGCCGAGGTGCTATCGGATAACAACACCGTGGTACCTGGACTTTACGCCGCGGGTGAGTGCGCTTGTGTTTCGGTGCACGGCGCCAACCGTCTGGGAACCAACTCCCTGCTAGACATCAACGTGTTTGGTAAGCGCGCTGGTCGTTACGCGGTGGAGTACGCCAAGACTGCTAAGCAGGTCCCTGTCCCTAAGGATGCTGCGAAAGATGTAGTTGCGATGCTTGAAAAGGTTCGCAAGTCCAAGGGCAACGAGAAGGTAGCTCAGCTTCGCAAGGAGCTGCAGGAGACCATGGACAAAAATGCCCAGGTGTTCCGCACTGAGGAAACCTTGAACGAGGCCTTCGAGAAGATCCAGGAGCTGCGTGCTCGCTACGAGAAGATCTCCATCCAAGACCAGGGCAAGCGCTTCAACACCGACCTTCTTGAGGCAGTGGAGCTTGGCTTCCTGCTAGACCTAGCCGAGGTAACCGTAATCACCTGTCGCGAGCGCCGCGAGAGCCGTGGTGCTCACCTGCGTGAGGACTACCCGAACCGCGATGACAAGAAGTTCATGGTTCACTCCATGGCATACAAGACCGAGAAGGCCGACAAGGCAACCAAGACCAACATCAAGGTTGACTGGAAGCCAGTTGTAATCACCAACTACCAGCCGATGGAGCGTAAGTACTAATGGCAGAGCAAGCAGTAGCGGAAGTCACCTCTTTCAAGGTAACTCTCTTCATCCGTCGCTTTGACCCTGAGGTTGATCAGGAGCCAAAGTGGGTCGACTACGACGTTGAGATGTATGGCACCGACCGAGTGCTAGATGCCCTCCACAAGGTGAAGTGGGAGATTGACGGCTCACTAACCTTCCGTCGCTCCTGCGCCCACGGTGTTTGTGGTTCGGACGCAATGCGCATCAACGGTCGCAACCGCCTTGCTTGCAAGACCCTGATTAAGGATCTAGACATCTCCCAGCCGATCTACATTGAGCCAATCAAGGGACTCCCTGTTGAGAAGGACCTGATTGTGGACATGAACCCGTTCTACCAGGCCTATAAGGATGTAAACCCGTTCCTAATCGCTTCTGACAAGCCTCAGAAAGAGCGCTTGCAGTCCCCAGAGGATCGCGCTCGCTACGATGACACGACCAAGTGCATCCTCTGTGCAGCCTGCACCACCTCATGCCCAGTGTTCTGGACCGATGGTCAGTACTTTGGTCCAGCTGCAATCGTGAATGCCCACCGCTTCATCTTTGACTCTCGCGATGAGGCTGCACAGGTTCGCCTGGACATCCTCAACGACAAAGAGGGTGTTTGGCGCTGCCGCACCACCTTCAACTGCACCGAGGCCTGCCCTCGCGGTATTGAGGTGACCAAGGCAATAGCCGAGGTGAAGCAGGCGATTCTGCGCGGAAGACCGTAGGGCTATCCTCGGTTTCACTTCTCATGAAACCTTCTAGAAGAGAAGTCTTAGGTGTTTCGGTGGCCTCTTTGGCCGCCGTTAGCCTGGCCGCGTGCGCAGCCGAGCCAGAAGTTGCTCAGACCACTCCCCCAAGTGCAACCGTAGATCAGGCCCCAGCCGAGGCAGTGGGCGAAATTCTCCTGGGACCAGCCTCTGAAATCCTTGTTGGCTCTGGCAATAAATATCAGATTGATGAGATGCTCACGATCTTGGTAACTCAACCTAAGGCCGGCGATTTCCGCGGCTTCAGCGCTACCTGCACGCACTCCGGCTGCATTGTTCAGGGTGTGAGCGATGGCGAAATCGCCTGTGGTTGCCACGGGGCAAGATTTGATCAGGAAACCGGAGCGGTGTTGGCTGGGCCAGCGAGAACCGCATTGGGTCGAATTGCCATCGAGCTTCGCGGTGATGAGCTCTACGCCATCTTGTAGCTCCTAGGCTTGTCTGATGCTCACCATCGCAACCATCAACGTCAACGGTATTCGCGCGGCCGCCAAAAAAGGCATGGCCGATTGGTTCAAACAATCAAACGTGGACATGATGTGTTTGCAAGAGGTCAGAGCGCCTCGCGGTGAACTTGAAAAGGCGGTCTTCGAAGATCTAGGAATCAATTGGCACATCTACGACCACGAAGCCAGCGCCAAGGGTCGCGCGGGAGTAGCAATCGTGTCCAAGGTTCCGGCACTCGATGTCCGAACCAATTTCGGGCCTGAGGATTTTGACTCCGCAGGACGTTGGCTAGAAGCCGATTTTGAAACCCTAAACGGCACCCTCACCGTGGTCAGCTGCTACGTCCACTCTGGAGAGGCTGACACCCCCAAGCAGGTTGAGAAGTATAAATTTCTCGATGCCATGGAAAAGCGCATGGCGGAACTTATCGAAACCAATCCGCTCACCGCTGTGGTGGGCGATCTCAACGTCGGTCACACCGAGTTGGATATCAAAAACTGGAAGGGCAACCTCAAGAACGCAGGCTTCTTGCCGCAGGAGCGGGCCTACTTCGACAATTTTGCCGCCCAGGGTTGGGTGGACCTCGGTCGCACAGCCCACCCCGGTACCCCTGGCCCCTACACCTGGTGGTCATACCGTGGTCAGGCGTTTGACACCGATGCTGGTTGGCGCATCGATTATCAACTCGCCACCCCGCAGCTAGCTGCGCTAGGGCAGAATTATCGAGTTGATCGTGCCCCGAGCTATGACGCGAGATGGACCGACCACAGCCCGGTTTTAGTTGACTACGACCTCTAGGAATCTGATGAAGCCCAACCTGCTCTCCGGCATGCAGCCATCGGCTGCAAGCCTCCACCTTGGCAACTACCTTGGTGCGCTGACCAACTGGGTAAAGATGCAGCAGGACTACAACGCCTACTACGTAATCGTTGACCTGCACGCCATCACGGTTCCGCAAGACCCAAAAGAGCTGCGTGAAAACACGCGTCGCACCGCTGCCCAATACATTGCCGCCGGTATTGACCCCGAGAAATCGGCGCTTTTTGTTCAGTCTCATGTTCCTGCCCACGCTCAGCTGGCCTGGGTATTGAACTGCATCACTGGCTTTGGAGAGGCCAGCCGAATGACCCAGTTCAAGGACAAGACTCAAAAGGGTGGGGTTGAGAATTCATCGGTTGGTCTTTTCACCTATCCGATTTTGCAGGCCGCTGACATTTTGCTCTATCAACCCAAGGCGGTTCCGGTAGGCGAGGATCAGCGCCAGCACCTAGAGCTCACTCGTGACCTGGCCATGCGTTTCAACTCTCGATTTGGCGAGACCTTTGTGGTTCCCGAGGCTCACATTTTGAAGGAAACTGCAAAAATCTACGACCTTCAGCTCCCTACCGCGAAGATGTCCAAGTCGGCCCAGGATCCAAAGGGCCTAATCAATTTGATGGATGAACCAACCCAGGTTGCCAAGAAGATCAAGAGTGCTGTGACCGATACCGATGGTGAGATTCGCTTTGATCGCGAGCAGAAGCCCGGGGTTTCAAATCTGCTCGGTATCTTTAGCGCAATCACTCAGCAGAGCATCGATTCTTTGGAGAACCGCTTCGCGGGCCAGGGCTACGGAGCACTGAAGACTGAATTGGCAGATGTCGTAGTCGAACACCTGACTCCAATTCGGGAGCGCGCGGTTGAACTATTGAGCGATAAGGCCCAGCTCGATGCGCTACTTGCAGTTGGTGCTGAAAAGGCAAATGCCATCGCAGAGCAAACCCTTTCAACCGTCTATGACCGGCTGGGGTTTGTCCGCCCTTAGCCGAATGGGAATTTACCCAGGCCAAGGAGTATTGTTCTAAGTAACACAGTTCTTCGGGGTCAGTGAAAATCTGAGCCGGCGGTTATAGTCCGCGACCCGACTGATGACCTTGCAGCCAGCAGGGCAGCCTCAGGCGGTTGATTCGGTGAAATTCCGAAACCGACGGTTAAAGTCCGGATGGGAGAAGAGCTCAGGGTGCCTTGCGCCCTGTATTTTCGCGTCCCCGCGGTGCTGTGTGGCTAACCGTAAGGGGACTTTTTGCTTTCAGAGCAAGCACTAGAGCAGGGCATGACTAGAGCCCTGGAGCTTGCGCTACGCGGACCGGCGCACGGGGTTAACCCACAGGTTGGTGCGGTGATCATGGCCGCCAATGGGGAGATTGTCGCAGAGGGCTGGCACCAGGGTGCTGGAACCGATCACGCCGAGGTCATGGCAATCAAAAACCTCAGGGCAAAGCTCCCCTACCCTTTCACTGCAAAGCTCACCGCTGTGGTGACTCTAGAACCTTGCAATCACACCGGTAGAACCGGACCCTGCGCTCAGGCCCTGATTGAAGCAGGGATTTCGAGCGTGGTTTATGCAGCCAGCGATCCCGGTGAGGCATCCAGTAATGGGGCTCAGACCCTCCGCGCTGCCGGTTTGGAGGTGTTGGGTGGCTTCATGGCCAAAGAAAGTGAACAACAGGGCAGAGTTTGGCTAACTGCCAACCGCAAAAAGCGTCCGTTTGTCACCTTGAAGTGGGCCACTTCACTAGATGGCAGGGCTGCAGCCAACGACGGCAGTAGCCAGTGGATCACCGGACCCGAGGCTCGCGCAGACGTCCACCTGAGAAGGTCCAACGCGGATGCCATCCTGGCAGGAACCGGCACAGTATTGGCAGATAACCCAGAGCTCACCGCCAGAAAACCTGATGGCAGCTACTACGACCACCAGCCCCTTAGAGTGATTCTCGGCGAGCGAGACATCGAGCTCTCAGCCCGTGTGTTCAATGACCGCGCTGAGACACTGCATCTAAGAACCAGAAATCTGCATGGAGCACTGGCAGACCTGTGGGCCCGGGGCATTAAGCACGTGTTTATTGAAGGTGGGCCTGAGGTTGCGAGCCGATTTGAACAGCTCAACCTGGTTGATGAGTACCTGATTTATCTGGCCCCGGTGCTGCTCGGCGGCGACAGGGTTGCACTCAAAGACATCGGGGTAGCCAACATCAAAGATGCCCACCGACTCGAAGTTTTCGAACGTCACTCACTCGGTGACGATCTACTTCTAATCGCAAGGAGAAGCTAAATGTTCACAGGAATCATTGAAGAACTTGGCAAGGTGCTCGCCATCGAGGAGCAGCCAGACGCAATCCGACTGACGATTGGAGCAAATAAGGTGCTGAGTGACCTTGGTCGCGGCGACTCCATTGCTTGCTCCGGCACCTGCCTAACCGCGATTGAAATTGATGATCACTCCTTCACCGCAGACGTGATGCTCGAGACCCTAAAGCGCACCTCACTCTCTGAGGTAAAGGTTGGCGATCCAATCAACCTGGAGCGTGCAATGAGTGCGGCCACCCGATACGGCGGTCACGTCGTGCAGGGTCACGTTGATGGCGTTGGGGAATTCGTATCTCGCGAAAAAAGCGAGAACTGGGACTGGGTCAAAATCCGAGTCCCGCGGGAGCTTCTGAAGTATGTCGTGATGAAGGGCTCAATCACTTTCGATGGCATCTCGCTGACCGTGAACGGAATTGAGGACGATGTAATCAGCCTGTCTCTAATTCCGGAGACCCTGCAGATCACAACCCTGGGTTACAAAAAGCCAGGTGACAAGGTAAACGTTGAGGCCGATATTTTGGCCAAGCACATTGAGAGATTGTTGGAATTCAAATGAAACTAAGCCCAATTGAGGATGTGCTGGAGGCACTGAGAGCGGGCAAACCAGTCTTGGTCTCGGATGCTGAAGATCGGGAGAACGAGGGTGATGCAATCATCGCCGCCGAGTTTGCAACAGAGGAGTGGCTGGCTTGGATGATTCGCCACACCTCCGGCTATATCTGTGCGCCTATGACCGAGGAGCGAGCCAACCAACTCGATCTACCCCTGATGTGGCCTAACTCCCAGGACCCTCACCACACCGCTTACACCGTGAGCGTTGATGCTGCGAATCGGTTTTCAACCGGTATTTCAGCTGCAGACCGAGCCCTCACCGGCAGAGTGCTTGCAGATCCCAATTCGACCCCAGTTTCGCTAATCAGGCCAGGTCACGTATTGCCGCTTCGCGCGAAGGATGGTGGCGTGCTGGTTCGCCCCGGCCACACGGAAGCGGCGGTGGATTTGATGCAGCTCGCCGGTCTGCAGCCAGTGGCCCTAATGGCTGAAATGGTGAACGATGACGGAACAATGATGCGGATGGCGGAATTATTTGAGACCGCACAGAGGTTTAACCTCCCTATGACTACCATTTCTCACCTCAAGGACCATTTGTCCAAGCGCAGCGGCACCGAGCCTCAGGCTGCGAACCGCATCCGCCTTGAGGCTGAGACCCTGCTTCCTACCGTCCACGGCGACTTCACCGTCCGCGGTTACTACGACGTAAAGACCACCGCCGACCATGTCGCGCTGATCGCAGGCAAGCCAACTGGCGAGAATGTTTTGATTCGCATGCACTCCGAGTGCATCACAGGTGAGGCATTTGGCTCACTCAAGTGTGAATGTGGTCCGCAGCTGGACTCAGCTCTTGAAGCCGTCCAAGCAAACGAAGAGGGTGGCGTTGTCATCTACCTGCGTGGCCAAGAGGGTCGCGGTATTGGGCTTTTGAACAAGCTAAAGGCCTACTCGCTTCAGGAGAAGGGCATGGACACCGTGGATGCCAACCTCGCCCTCGGTCTTCCTTCCGAGGCGCGTGAGTATGGAGCAGCTGTAGCGATCTTGAAGGATTTGGGTATCAAGAGCGTTCGTCTACTGACCAACAACCCAGCAAAGCGTGCGTTCCTGGACGAGGCTGGAATCAAAGTCACCGAGACGGTGCCGCTGATTGTGGGTCTTGCAGAACAGAACCGCGGCTACCTTGAGGCCAAGCGTGAGCGCATGGGCCACATGATTCCCGCTAATCTGAAGTAGTGAGTGGTTCTGGAGCACCGCAGCTAGAAGTTTCTGCTGCTGGAAAAAAGATTTATGTAATTTCTACCTCTTGGCACACCCGTGTCATGGATGGTCTCGTGCTTGGGGCGATGCGTGAGCTCGAAAAAGCTGGGGCCAAGGGCGTTGAGGTTCACAAGGTCCCGGGAGCATTCGAATTACCGCTAGCCGCTAAGTGGGCGTTTGATCAGGGTGCGGATGCAGTCATTGCCCTCGGTGTAGTTATTCAAGGTGAAACCCCTCACTTTGACTACGTTTGCGACTCGGCAACTTCCGGTCTCACCCAGGTCCAGCTGGAATACGGCAAGCCAATTGGCTTTGGCCTTTTGACTGTCGACGATGAAGCCCAGGCCATTGCGAGAGCTGGCCTGGAAGGATCCAAAGAAGACAAGGGTGCTGAGTCGGTTCAAGCCGCCCTGCACATGCTTTCTCTAATTAGTTAGTTAGCCTTGGACTATTAGTCCAAAGGAGAGAAGATGGAACTAACTGCTGAGATTCTGCGAAATTCGCTAATCGTCCTACACTTCATCGGTTTTGCTGCCGTTTTCGGTGGCTTTATGACACAAATGAAGGCAATGGCCCAGGGGGCAGCCAAGATCATTCCAGCCATGGTTCATGGTGCATGGACCTTGCTTGCAACCGGCATCCTGCTCGTCGGAGTGCGTGAGTGGATGGCGATGATGGAGTGGGCCGAGGGGCTCAACCACATGAAGATCGGTGTCAAATCCTTGGTTTTGACCCTGTTGATCATTCTGGTTCTTGCCAACAAGAAGAAGGAATCAGTCAAGGCTCCAGTCTTCGGAACAATCGGTTTGCTAGCCGTACTAAACGTTGTGTTGGCAGTTTTCTGGTAACCAAGAAAGTGAAAAACCCCAGCCGTAGGCTGGGGTTTTTTCTATCTCATAAATAGCTCTCGT
>DLOY01000035.1 GCA_002478545.1 Micrococcales bacterium UBA7472 | reverse complement strand
GCCTCATGCCTGGCCGAAGACAGTGCCTTCGCCGCCATCGCAAGTTGCGATAGCGCGGCCTCAAGCTGAATCTCCAGTTTTTCTAGCTGTTCGTCCGATGAATCCAGGTCAATAAGTTCCGCCTGGAGAGTCGGAACGTTGTCGATGAATGCATCTAGATCGCCGTATCTGCGCTCGAAAGCCAAGAGCTCCGCCCTGCGCTCGAAACTTGCCTCAAGCTGCTGTGGATCAATTTCCAAATCGAGCAAGTAGCTCGACAATTCAACTGAAATGTCTCTTGTGAGGCTGGTGATTTCTGATAGCTGCGCTGCGATTCCCTGCAACTTTGGATCGGAGGTTGATTCAAGACTCTTCCGAGCAATACCCAGGGCCTGCAATGCCCCCAAAGAATCCTCGGGTGAAATGGCCTCGTGCGCGGTCGTGGCGGCGATTCGCAGACTATCGACATTGCTTAGCCGCTCAATCACATTTCCCAACTCGGCAATCTCACCTTTAGTAGGACTTAGTTTTTCAAAGGTGGCTAAAAGTGATGTGAGCTCCTCCACCCGAGCTCGGTCCTGGCCGCTGGCGGACTGCATGCGAACGTAGCGAGCCTGCAGTTCAAAGTAAGAACTATGCGCCTGCCGATAGGCCTGAAGAAGGTCGTCAAGTTTGCCGTATTCGTCCAATGCATCGCGCTGAGCTGCCACGGAACGCAGTCGCTGCTGGTCGGACTGCCCGTGGACCGCTACCAGCCGCTCCGAAAGCTCAGCGAGGGTTGATACCGGCACGGGCGTGCCTCCAAGAATTGCCCTTGAACGCCCGTCGTTATTCACGGTCCTGGTAACAATCAGGACCTCCCCATCCAGCTGAGCTCCGAGATTCTCTAGCTCTTCCCTGAGCTCTGAATTTCTCACAATCCAGGTGCCGCTCACTGACAATGACTCTTCACCGGAGCGAATTACAGTGGTGTCTGCTCGCCCACCAAGGAGCAGATTTAGAGCACTCAGAACCATGGTCTTGCCGGCACCTGTTTCACCGGTCAGCGCATTGAATCCGGGAGCAAGTGAGAGCTCAGCCTGGGAAATGACCCCTAGGTTTCGAATCGAAATTGACTCGATCACTTACTCTCCTCTGGACCTCTCCAGCCAGTGACGGGCAGGTTGAATTTGCGAACTAAGCGATCGGTAAATGGATCATCGGAAAGCAGCACCATGCGAACTTGCTTATCCGATTGCCTAACTTCGATACGAGCTCCTGGCCCTAGGTCAAAAGTTCTTCGGCCATCACACCACAACACCCCATTACCGGGACTGCGCTTTAGTACCTCAAAGGCTAAATGGGTTGCTGAACCCAGAACCAAAGGTCGAGCGAAAAGTGAGTGCGCGCTGAGGGGAACGACCAGCAGAGCGTCAACATCCGGCCAAACCACCGGCCCACCTGCGCTGAATGCATATGCCGTAGATCCAGTTGGAGTGCTAACTAGAATTCCATCACATCCAAATGACGAAAGTGGGCGTCGGTCAACCTCAACGACGAGCTCCAACATTCGCTCCCTGGCTGACTTCTCGACAGTCACTTCATTCATTGCCCAAGAGCTGAAAGCCAAGTTTCCCGCTTGGTAAACCTCAACCTCAAGAGCCGAACGGTGACCAACTTCATAGTCCTTGGCAGCCACCCGGTCCATGACAGATGCCAGAGCATCCAGTTCAGCCTCGGCCATAAAGCCGACGTGACCGGTATTCACACCGAGAATTGGAGCTTCCTGGTTCCTCAGTAACTCTGCGGCCCTAAGAATGCTCCCGTCGCCGCCCAGCACTATGCCGATTTCAATAATCTGGTCCGTAAACCCGATCACACCATTCAGATCGACGCCAAGGTTGGAAATTCTTTCGAGTTCAGTTGACTCAAGAACGGGGTGTAGGCCCCTAGCCAGCAACTTCTTGGCAGTGCGTTCGACAACGGTTGCCTGCTGCTCAGTCTGAGCGTTCGAGACTAACAAGACATTTCTTGTCATTTCACCCTCTTCGCCAACTGAACGATTTCTTCACTCCATTGTTCCCGATAACTCGGCTCATCGGAAACTATCCACAATAGATACTCCACGTTGCCATGAGTTCCCAGGACTGGGGATTGGGCCAATCCCTTTACTGTGTAACCGATTGAGTAACTAAAGTCGACAACCTGGCTAAGCGCTCTCGCTCGTTCGCGCCAGTCAGTAACAACGCCAGAGGCATTCAGTGAATGCTTGCCGACCTCAAACTGCGGCTTGACCAAGATCACCATTGGAGCTGATGGCGCTAAACGCGCTAAGTTCTCAAGAACCAAAGTTATGGATATAAAACTGAGGTCAGCAACGACTAAACCAATGTCCGGTTGATGTCCAATGAGTTCCTTGAGCTGATCAGGAGTTAAGTCTCGGAGGTTCACTCCCTCGATGTTTCTTACTCTTGCATCATTCGCGAGCTCAGGCACCAGCTGTCCGTGACCAACATCGATTGCCAGAACCTTCTGAGCACCACGGTCCAACAATACTTGCGTGAATCCCCCGGTAGATGCGCCGGCATCGAGAACAGTTGGTGGCACCGCAATACCAAATTCCTCCAGCGCAAATGCCAGTTTGGCTCCAGCCCTGGATACGTAATCAACTCCGGCACTGAGGTCAACCTGGTCAGTTGGCAGGATTCTTTGGGATGGCTTTGCCGCTGGCTTGCCATTCACGCTGACCCTGCCAGCTTCAATAAGTTGAGCAGCTTGTGAGCGTGAGCGTGCGAGACCCCTGAGTACAAGCTCTATGTCTAGACGCTCTCCCACTTAGGAAACTAGCTCCTCGAGGGATTTGATAATCGCTTCGATGGCCGGGATTTGCTCAGCTTCAGCGAGCTTGTCTAGCTCCTCAATCTGAGCCGCAATCGCATTTAGGTCCATTGGTTTCCTAACTGTAAAGAGCTGGCTCAATTTCGAGACCGTAGATTGGCACCTGACTCGACCAGACTACCTTGCAGGCGCAACGAAGCGTGTCAATCGACTTGGGGTCCCCGTCAACTGAAACCACTTTGTTGCCCAGCATCTCAACGCTGCTTCTTCTGAGTTCAAATCCACGTTTGGTCTGCTTAGGTTGCGTGTAATCCAAGAACAGCTCTCTTAGGTCCGAGATCACATAAGTTGGTCGCTCATCAGGCTTGGCTGAAATCAACTCCTTGTTGGTAGCGACCCCAGTCATGACGCATGCCGAATCTATGCCAAAGTTGACCGCCCCCTTGATGTCAGTGTCCAAACGATCACCGACGAATAGTGGACGCTTAATATCAAGCTGCTCAAGGGCTGCCTGGTAGATGGGGGCGAAAGGCTTGCCGGCAAAGTAAGGAAGTATTCCGACTGCAGTATGAACGGCTGAAACCAGAGTCCCATTACCAGGGGCGATTCCTTCTTCACGTGGAATAGTCCAGTCTTGATTGGTGGCCAACCAAATAGCACCCCGCTGAATTGCGTATGCAGCCTCTGCAAGCTGTCGCCATCCAACATCTGGTGAGAAACCTTGAATAACTGCGGCGGGTGTGTCAGATGCGGATGAGACCACTTCAAAGCCGAGCGCTTGCACCTCAAAAGTTAGGCCTTCACCACCGACAACCAATACCTTCGACCCCCTGGGAATCCGATCAATCAGCATCTTGGCCCCAGCCTTGGCCGAACCGACAATTTCCGAGGGGTCA
Organism: Micrococcales bacterium UBA7472; assembly: GCA_002478545.1. Taxonomy (GTDB): domain Bacteria; phylum Actinomycetota; class Actinomycetes; order Actinomycetales; family Microbacteriaceae; genus Aquiluna. Next base: position 1,346 of record DLOY01000035.1, on the reverse strand, counting down.
GTGTCAATGCCCAATGAAACCAACTGATCAGCGATGACCTCGGGCCTGCGGGAAGAGTTGTTGGTAACAAAACCAATCTTGAGACCTAGAGCCTTGACTCGATTTATCGATTCAACAGCGTGGTCTACCGCCTTTGAGCCTAGATAGACGACGCCGTCGAGATCGAAGAGCAGGGAGTCATAAGAATCAACGAGCCCTGCCACGGCCGCCTCCGTCGCTGGATCCACGCCTTCCCGTTCTCGGAGCCCCCTTGCCAAAGTTTGCTCCTCCCCTGGGCTTACCATCTCGTCCGCGGGAGTCGAAATCGCGTTTTGGAGCAGGCTTACCATCCGAACCTTCAGTTCGCGGAGCCCTAGGTTTGTAATCAGATGTGCGCTCACCTCTCGGCTTGCGATCATCACCCCCCACTGCACGGGGTCGCTTCTCGAAGCTCTTTCCTGAGGATTTTGAGGAGTCAAACTCCCTTCTTGCTGGCCTTCTTTCAAAATCAGCACTGGTTGGAATCGTGATTTCTTCAATTAGCTCAAACATTTCACCATCAACCTCAGACAAAGCTTTCTCGGCTCTGTCCGCAAGCTCATCCCAAGAGTCCCCAGCTTGACCCAGTTCCCGCAAGACCTCGGCATAGGCGCGGAAGAGTAATGGCGACTGAGGAAAGACCTGCTTCGGACTCAGCTCTGGAATCTCAAGCTCAAGCTTGGCATTCTTGGTATCGCCCAGATCGAGTCGCGCACCTGATAACGCGACCGCGAGATTTATGCGAACCCCAACCGGAAGGCTCTTTCGATCTAGACCGGTAATGGCCTCTAAGGCTCGGGCTGGACGTCCCATACCGCGCTCAGAGTCGACAATAAGCGGCAACTGGTCATTCGACCCAGAAAGCCTGCGATGAGTCAGTAGCTCGCGAAGTGCAAGAGCATAGTCGCCGACGGTGTATGCGGTGACACCAAGGGTTTCGTGAACGATAGCAAGACGACCCGCGCGTCGTGACGCCGCCAAAGCGTGCTTGTGAGCAAGCTGCGGATCTGTATCAATTAGAAGGTTCACCATGGCAAGGTGACGTGCCACCATTTCGGCGTTTTCTGCGGTCAGTGTCTTGAGTTGCACGCGAACGCCCATGTCCAAATCCTCAGGAGTAATCTCACTGGGGATCAAGGGTGACTTTTCGACATCTCGCTCTCGCTTGACGCGCTCCTGCCAAGCAGGTCTTGCGCCCTCGGTGCGCTCACCACGGCCAATCGGACCCTCACGCTTTTCGCTAGGTCGTTTTCGTTCCATGATGCTCCTTTTGGAATTAGCTTAAATAGAAAAGGCCACCCCTAAAAGGAGTGGCCATTTCTAAAGTA
>DLOY01000048.1 GCA_002478545.1 Micrococcales bacterium UBA7472 | reverse complement strand
TAAAACAATGTTGCCGCAGCCGCCGGACGAGCGTGTGCCGCCGCTTGCAACTTCCCCGCCTTTGGGGTCCACAGGACGAGATCGCCAAAAGCCAAATCGGCGATAAGTTGCCAATCGGCCAGCAACGTCCTAAGCCACTGCTGAGAGTTAGAGTCCTGTTTGACCACCCTCCGAGTCTATCCCTGCAGAACATTCGTCAACTATCTGCATGGCCAGCTCCCTCACCGCCAAAGTCAATTTGGCATTCGGGTATTCAAGGAGCAGTGGACGTGCGTTTGCAATCGTTGAGTCGCAACTGGCGAAATCAGTGGGGAGGCTTGCACGCAGGGGGGAGGCGGTAAACTGGGCAAGTGTTTCGTGCAGTTCCCTAAGTGCTGGCTTTCCTAGATGCCTTGAACCCGTCCGATTTGCGATGAGCCAATAGTCTCGATGGAGATTTTGAAGATCAAACAATAGGCGATTCACACCTATCGGATCGGCCGTGAATGTCGCCAAGACCAGATTCGCGCGAGACACAATTGTGCTGGTCAGACCCTCACGTGAGATTCCGCTTGAATTCAGATCGAGGTCTGATTCAAGGTCGCTACTTACATCCAGTACTACAAACTCGTAGTGTTCGGATGCAACGCCGAGGACCCTTGTTGCCGAGGCAGGAGTAGCTTCAGACCATCGTTTGGGATGAGGTAAACCCGTGAGCACGTCAAGTTTGCAATTTTCGAACTTGAGTTCAGCGCTCAAACGAACTAACTCGTCTATGTCGAGTCGGTCTAGTTTTGCCAATCTCACCGCTGCAGTTAGGCCAGGGCCTGCATTGACCAACCCTAACCATGAGGCAACCGACGGTCGTCGCAGGTCGGCATCGATCAAGAGAACTCTTTTTCCCAGTCGAGCTATTTCGAAAGACAAATTGATGGCTAAGAGAGTCTTCCCACTTCCGGCACTCCCCCAAACCGCGATGGTTGCGTGATTTGCCCCGGCAACCGCGTGACTGGAAACGCTCACCTCCTTGGATTTAACTGCGGTCATGTTGCAACCAAGAGATATAAGTCCATTTCCGCAGCAATCGACTCGATCAACAAACTGGCCTGTTCTTGAGTGACAAGCACTTCGACCAAGCGTTGATCTATCGAACCTAGCGATTCGTCCTGAATCACAGAAGCTACCTCGCTCCTCGAGATCAGTAGCTCCCCGTTCATGCCCAGGGCAGTGGAGGTAGTCCTCCAGATTTGGACCCAGGTTCCAGGTGTGATCTTTTCACTCACAGGCAGGGAGGATTCTAAAACCAGAGTCGTTAATCCCTGAACGTCCGCACTGGAAAGACTTCGGCTTGGCAACAATTCACCGCCCAAAATAACCTGCGAAACTACGTAACTTTCATCCATATCGGCAGAAGTCAGATAGCCCTCGCCCGCGCTGGCTAGATCCAAACGCATCAAATGAAAGTTCTCAATGGTGACTCGTTGCCCTGGGTGCAGATCGCCCCTAGCAACGAGATACTCTGGCAGCGGCCGATTCAAAGCCAACAGCCCGGCAACCACCAGCGAAATTGCAGCGGACGTGCCCAGCACGGTCCACGACGAGACTCTTCGGCGAAAAACTTTTTTCAATCTGTCCCTCCTCAGTTAGACCTTGGGGGATTTCTTGATTTCGCGTTTTTAGTTGTCCACAACCCGCCCGACAGCGACACGAGTGCACATTGTTATCAAACCCATTAGTAATAACTTCGGTTATCCGTAGATAATTAACCAACTCAAAGAGGATCCGGTGTCTTGCTTGGAAACTCAGTTAGGTAGGGGAATGCCTGATTTAAACGTAAGCACTGATTTTGGAGTTATCCACAGGATGATGGTGCGACCTTATGGAAGTTATAAGTCGGACACCAGACTTGCTCGAAACCGATGGTTTTCAAGGAGGTCTCAAAATGGACGATGACACCATGTCCAGTGACTTTGATCCCGCTCGTCTCTTCGCAGAGATTTCAAAGGCATACATCGAAATACTTGCGGGAGTGCGAAGGCCCGAGCAGTTGGCAAGGTGGTTGTCAGATAAGGCCTACTACGACATCTCTCAGCGAGCTAAGCGCGAAGCCATGCAGAGACAAATCACCGGGGCGAAGGCGAGGCCTGACATTTCCCTGCGAAAAAGTAGGACATTCCTCACTGATGCCGACGGAATACACGGAGTCGTAATCCTGCGTGTCTCAGGCGCAACGAAAGCCGTTGCCATAAGGGCAGAGCGGATTCACGAGAGATTTCGGATAACCGAGGTCCTCATTATCTAATTCTTGAAGAACGCGCTTCCCGAGCCGCCCTGCTTTGGTTTCTGTGCTTGAGAAGCTGCAGGGTTCTGCTCCTTGTGTGAGTCAACATCCCCATGTTCATCAGGAGCGCTGAAGGTCAGCTGCTGAGGTTGTTGAACCTCGACCTGAGGCTCAGCCTGCTTTAGCTCAATGTTGAATAGGAACTGAACTGCCTCTTCGCGAATGCCAGCCATCATGTCAATGAACATTCCGTAGCCCTCGCGCTGGTACTCCACCAAAGGATCACGCTGGGCCATGGCGCGCAGGCCAATACCCTCCTTCAAGTAGTCCATCTCGTAGAGGTGGTCACGCCACTTGCGGTCGATGACAGAGAGCATGACTCGACGCTCAAGTTCACGCATTACCTCTTCACCGAC
>DLOY01000080.1 GCA_002478545.1 Micrococcales bacterium UBA7472 | reverse complement strand
GCTCACCCGCACCAGGGCAGCATCGCGCAGTTGTACGGAATGGCGCCTGATCCAAAGTCGAAGAAGGTAGCTAAGAACATCGATGCCGTGATGAGCGACACAAAGTGGGACGGAATTCGAACCGCACGAGCTCAGCGAATTCTCGTTGTGCTGGGTGTCGTGAGCTTGGTCGGAGCACCAGCTTTGTTCTGGTTTGAGGACTTCATCAAGCCAGGAATTGGAATCCTCGGTGTGATTCCAATCTTCTTGATCTGGTGGTTGCTCAGGATTTCAGTTCGCCTGGTGGCAGACGCTCCAGATGAATATCTGGATGAGTTCCAAGTGAGGCAGCGCGACCGCACCTACTTGCACTCATTCCGGATTCTTGCCGGCTTGGTATCCGCCTTGGCGGTCGCTCTGATGATCTTTGTGATTTCGATGGACTACGTAAGCATTGACTCGATCGATTACTACGAAATCTCACTCACCTTCGGTCAAGTCAACTCCATCATTTGGGCAATTCTGGGTTCAGTAATTTTGGTTCCCAACCTGGTCCTTGCATGGAATCAAGCCAAGGCAGTGAAGCTCTAATGCCTCTAGAAACCTGGATCTCAATCCTTGCTGGTTTGGCTGTTGTGATTCTTATCGCACTTGGTTCGGGAGAAAAATAGCTGGTCGAAAAACACACCAGGTTATCCACAAGCCCTCTGTCTATACTTTTATATAGACAGGGGGCTTGTGCTATGACTGAGCGGGTGACCAGAAAAGCTTTCAAGAATGGCGGCAGCGTGGCGGTCCGCATCCCAAAGGGTTGGATAGATGAGGACGTCGAGATTGATATCGTCAGGCGCGATGATGGCATCGTAGAGATTCGACCTTTAGATCGAGAGGCTCGAATGAAGCAGCTGCTTCTGGAAATTCAGGCTCGTGGTCCTATTTCTGATGACGAGTTTCCAATACCAGTTCGTGAGCGAGAGGCTGAGAGGTTTGATCTTGATGACCTCTGGAACGGGAAGCTCCCATAATGCAGTACCTGCTCGACTCCGACACTTGCATTTTCGGATTGCGCGATCACCCAAACGTGATGGCCAAACTAATGAAACTGCCTCTGAGAGCGTGGGGTATCTCATCTCTCACTGCGTTCGAACTTGAACGTGGTTTGGCCGCAGGTCTTCGGCCCGACGTCTCAAATCAAGCGGCTGCCTTTATTCAGACTGCGGAGGTACTTGACTTCGGGGCAAAGGAGGCAAAAATTGCGGCCCAACTCGAAAATCACCTCAAGAACATAGGCAAGCTTTCCGGAGTGCTCGATGCCCTAATCGCTGCCCATGCTCTAAGCCTCGACCTGACCCTCGTGACAAACAACACCAAGCACTTCAAGGATGTGCCTGGTCTCAAACTGGAGAACTGGGTTTAGGGCTGAAGCCTGTTTGGTCCGCGGAACAGGAAGCTGGCTTCACGGATGTTTGGTAGATCTAGAAGCAGCATGACCACTCGGGTTAGACCCATGCCGAAACCACCGTGGCTAGGAGCTCCATAGCGGAAGAAGTCGAGGTAGAAACCAAGACCCTCGAGCTCAAGACCCTTGTCCAAGACCTGCTGCTCCAATACCTCGATGCGGTGCTCACGCTGAGCACCGGTAGTGATCTCGGTGCCCTTCCAGATCAGGTCGTAGCTCTTGGTGAGCTGCGGGTTGTCCTCGTGTCTCATGTGGTAGAACGGGCGAATGTTCTTGGGGTAGTCGGTTAGGAACACGAACTCGTGTCCAAACTTCTCGTTTACGTAGGCAGCAATCTGACGCTCACCCTCTGGGTCGAGATCACCATCTGCTCTTGGCACCTTGTAGCCGCGTGACTCAACGATCTCGTGAGCCTCAGCCAATGGAATTCTTGGGAATGGCACGCTTGGAACCTGGATGTCGATGCCGTACAGCTTCTGGATCTCTTCACCGTGAGCATCTTTGACTGCCTGGATGGCTCGAACCAAGAGCATCTCCTGGAATCGCATTACATCCTCATGCGAGTCGATCCAGCTCATCTCCATGTCGACCGAGATGAACTCTGTGGCGTGACGGGAGGTGAAAGATGGGTCAGCGCGGAATACTGGGCCAATCTCGAACACCTTGCCCAGACCAGCCATCATCGCCATCTGCTTGTAGAACTGTGGACTCTGAGCCAGGTAGGCGTGGGTCTCGAAGTATTCGAGCTTAAAAAGTTCGGCGTGCGACTCGGATGGCGAACCCATCAATTTAGGAGAGTGAATCTCCATGAAGTCGTGCTCGAGCCAGACCTCACGCCAGGTCTTCTCGATAGTGGTCTGAACGCGCATCATCAGGTTCAACTCCGGGCGACGAAGGTCCAAGAACCTCCAGTCCAAGCGCTTGTCAATCGAGGTGTCCTCGGCAATTGGGCTGTCTGGCAGCGAGCGCGACACGACCTTCAAGTCGGAAAGCAAAATCTCGACACCGTTGAGCTTGACGCGCTCGTCGTGCTTTAGGGTTCCACTGATCTCAACGAAGGTGCCGCCTGTCAGCGAGCTAACAACATCGGCAAGTGCGTCCTCGTCGGCAGGGCGCGGGTAGGTGACTTGGACGCTGCCTGACTCATCGCGAATGATGATGAACTGGATACGCTTTTGATCTCTCAGGGTCTCGACCCAACCACCGATGGTGACTGGTCCGTCCTGAAGCGATGGCAGGGTGCCGATGAGCTTGCGATCTAACATTTTGACCTCTGAGAGTGGGCGAAAGAGAGTAACTGTCAAAGTTTAGCGAAGGTAGACTTTTGTGCATGCCCGCCTCCCGCCTTCACCTTGTGCGCCACGGCGAGGTTTTCAACCCCGAGGGCGTGCTCTACGAGCGCATTGAAGGGTTTGGTTTGAGTGACCTAGGTCATCAAATGGCAGCCGCCGCAGCCAACCAACTGCAGTCCGAGGGCATTCAAATTTCTAAGCTCGTGGTCTCCCCATTGCAGCGCACCAGAGAATCGGCTAAACCCATCTCGGAACGCTTTGGTATTGAGCCGACCCTCGATGAGCGTGTGATTGAGCCCTGGAATGAGTTTCGCGGTCTCCGAGTCGGACCCAGGGCAATCCTGAAGCGGCCAAGCATTTTGCTAAAGCTTCACAATCCATCCAAGCCCAGCTGGGGCGAACCGCTTAAAGAGATTGCCGATCGCATGACGACGGCTGCTTTGGACCATTGGTCCGATGTTGAGGGGGGCGACGTCGTAATCGTCTCTCACCAACTACCTATTTGGATGGTCTACCGATCTGCCAATGGTTTGAAACTGCCTCATGATCCGCGTGATCGAAGGTGCTCACTTTCATCAATCACATCCTTTGAGGTAATTGATGGAAAACTCAGGGAAGTTGCCTATCGTGAACCGGGAATCGAGTTCGCCAATCAAGCAGTTGATGGGGGTGCAGTGTGAAAAAGGAGACAGTTCGCAGAATTGCCATCACCTTGGTAGTGATGCTGATCGCCTCATTCGTAATCACCCTTGCTGGCTGCACTCAAGATCCACTGGCTCAGCAATATCGCGAGGGTTCATCAAAGAACTACATCGCTGGCGATGGAACGGTCACGGAGTTTGCCAAGAGCGAGCGCCCCAGTTTCGAGGCCTGGTCAGGAAAAACCGAGAGCGGTCTGTTTCTAAATTCTGAATCTTTATTGGGTTCAGTGGTGGTCATGAACTGGTGGTACGCGGCATGTGCACCATGTCGTGCAGAGGCCCCTGACCTTGCCGCCTTGAGCCAGGAATTCGAGGATCAGGGTGTCCAGTTTGTCGGCGTCAACGTGCGCGATACTGCTGAGACCGCTCTAGCTTTCGACCGAAGATTCGGAATCAATTTCCCATCAGTTTTGGATGCCCAGAGCGGCGCCGTTTCATTGGCTTTCACCGGAGTTGTCTCCCCTCAGGCTGTCCCCACCACATTGGTCATTGATAAAGAGGGCAAGGTTGCATCTCGAATCCTGGGTCGAATCGATGCCTCGATTCTCAGAACCCTCATTGAGAGCGTGGTAAACGAGTGAACCCCGGCCAGATAATCCTCGAGGGGTCACTGCTGATTGCAATCCCGTTGAGCCTGTTGGCTGGTGTTATCACCTTCATCTCTCCCTGCGTGCTTCCGCTTGTGCCCGGTTACCTCGGATACGTCTCTGGCTCGGCAGCTCCAAAGTCAAAAGTTCTGGCTGGATCTGCGCTATTTGTACTCGGCTTCACCGCCGTTTTTGTTTCGCTGGGGGTTTTGGCTGGAACCGCCGGGCTTTTGTTTTTGGCGCGAAACCCCTGGATTCAGGCCCTGCTAGGGGCCCTAGTGGTGCTATTAGGGCTTGCGATGGTAGGGCAGTTCAACTTTTTGCAAAAGACCCTGAAGTTGCAGGTATCGCCACGTGTTGGCCTTGCTGGAGCACCGCTTCTGGGAGTTGTCTTCGCTCTGGGTTGGTCCCCATGCATCGGTCCAACCCTGTCTGCGGTTCTGGTCTTGGCCTCTGACTCTGGAGATCCAGTTCGAGGTGGCATTCTCGCCACTTTTTACTCCCTCGGCATCGGTATTCCCTTCCTCTTGATTGCTGCTGGCTTTAGCTGGGCCACCAAGTCGGTTGGTTTTGTGAGGCGCCACATCAGAGGCTTCAACATCTTCGGTGGATCGGTTTTGATCCTGATCGGTCTATTGATGGTGACTGGGCTTTGGGGTCGCATCATGCTTTGGATTCAGGAGGTGAGCGGTGAGTTCCAACTTGTTCTCTAGCCTTACCTTCTGGCCGCGCTGGTTCTGGCGTCAGCTCACTTCTATGCGCACCGCTTTGTTCCTGTTGCTGTTGCTCGCAATTGCCGCGGTGCCAGGTTCGCTTTATCCGCAGCGCAGCGCGGATCCAAATGGGGTTCGCGTCTACTACGACGAGCAGCCAGAGTTTGCAGCATTTCTAGATGCCCTTCAGCTGTTCGATGTCTACACCTCGGTCTGGTTCTCAGCGATCTACATTCTGCTTTTCGTATCGCTCGTCGGGTGTGTATTGCCAAGAACCAAGATCCACTGGCATGCGCTTCGGGCAAAGCCGGTGAAGACCCCAGCAAATCTCAATCGCATGCCAGAGCATCGAGTGGTCGAGGGAATCGATCTGGAAAGCGCTCAGGCAGTTCTCAGAAAGAACAAATTCCGATTTGAGTTACAGGGCAACTCAATAAGTGCAGAGAAGGGCTATCTCAAGGAAACGGGCAACCTGGTATTTCACTACGCGCTAATCGGAGTGCTGCTGGCTGTTGGACTGGGCGGTGGCTTTGCATTTTCTGGACAGCGGGTCTTGGTTGAGGGTGACAGCTTCGTAAACAACCTGGCCTCCTATGACAGCTTCTCCCCGGGCCCACTTTTTTATGAAGAAGAGCTCGAGCCATTTACTCTCAAGCTCGATAGTTTCAACGTTGTTTACGACCTCACGAACCCCGCGAACATTGGTCAGCCAATCGACTTCATTGCCGATGTGACTTTGGGGGCCGAGGGTGGATCCAAAAAGAGTGAGATCCGAGTGAATTATCCTCTCGAGGTCCCCGGAGCAAATGTGTACCTAACCGGAAATGGTTTCGCTCCGGTGGTGAGCATCTTCGATGGTGAGGGCAATGTCGCCTATTCGGGACCTGTGGTCTTCTTGCCTCAAGACGGTAACATGACCTCGCTAGGTGTGATCAAGGCACCAGATGCCCTGCCCGAGCAAATTGGCATCATCGCGTTCTTTTACCCAACCGCGGAGAAATTGGAATCGGGTGCCTACACCTCGATTTACCCAGACCCAATCGACCCGCTTTTGACCATGAATGTCTACACCGGCGACCTCGGCCTTGATTCCGGAGTGCCAAGAAATGTCTACGCGCTGGACACCACCGACATGAACTTGGTGGCGGGAAGAAAAGGTCCAGTGCCGGCGCTTGAACTGAGGGTTGGCGAGACTGCAGAGCTCCCAGGTGGGATTGGGTCGGTTAGGTTCGAGGGACTACTTCGCTATGCCTCCGTGGACATTGCTCATAACCCGGGTGGAGTTTGGGTTTTGGTATTTGCGCTTTTGGCGCTGGTCTCGGTGACTCTGTCACTCATGGTTCCGCGACGTCGAGTTTGGTTCCGCGAATTGTCAGATGGAAAAATGGAGCTGGCTGCATTGGCTCGTGGCGATGACCCAGGTCTTGGCGAAATGCTGGACCGTCTAGTTCTTGAGGTTAGAGAAGGAAGAAAATGACACCGCAACTAAACGAGCCGCTTTCGCAACTCTCGCTACTTTTCGTCACGGCATCGATGGCCTTTCTGGCCCTTGCGCTGATGCTCTTCTCGTTTCAACTATCACAGCTGGGCAAGTCGGACTCAATTGAGAAAAAGCTAACCAAGACCGAGAAGGCTGCCTTCTGGGTTACCGGTGTCGGCACCACCGTCCTGACCATAGGTGTCGTGTTGCGCGGCATTGCAGCGGGCCGAGTGCCATGGGCAAACATGTATGAGTTCTCCATCTCCGGAGCGCTCCTGATCCTGATGGTCTATTTGACCTCCCTAAAGATCAAAGACATACGTTTCATCGGAACCTTTGTAGTTGGTTTTGTTTTGATTGTGCTTTTCGCAGCGGTGTCTCTTTTCTATGTTGAGGTGAAGACGCTGATGCCAGCACTGCAGAGCTACTGGCTTGTGATTCACGTCGTGGTAGCTATCTTGGCCACGGCGTTTTTCACAATTGCTGCGGCCTTCCACCTTAGTTACCTGGTTAAGAGTGGATCAAAGTCCAAAATCATGCAGGTCTTCCCATCGCTGGAGGCACTTGAGAGATACGCATACCGCTTCAACGTCGTGGGTTTTGTGCTGTGGAGCTTTACCCTGATCGCGGGAGCAATTTGGGCTGAGCGAGCTTGGCACCGTTACTGGGGGTGGGACACCAAAGAGGTTTGGACCTTCATCATTTGGGTGCTCTACGCCGGTTACCTGCACGCGATGGCAACTAGGGGTTGGAACGGTAAGCGGGCAGCTTGGCTTGGTTTGATTGCGTTCCTATCGGTGATCTTCAACTTCACCATCGTGAACCTTTTCTTCAAAGGCCTTCACGTTTACTCCGGGCTATAGCAGTTCGAGACAGCGCTGCACTCGCTCGCGCCAGAATTTCTGGCGCTCTGGAGCGGCCTGGTATTTTTGAAGTAGGTCCTGATCGACCTGAACCGGCTTTGCTTCCAAAATGGAGTTCTTTGGCGTTTGTTCAGATGCAACATCGCCAGCCAATAGGTTGAC
>DLOY01000076.1 GCA_002478545.1 Micrococcales bacterium UBA7472 | reverse complement strand
CCAAGAAGAACGGCTACATCGCCCAGTCTGCAAAGGCAATTCTTGATTCAGTAGCTGCCGTTTCGGTGGGCGTTGTGGATGGCGTGCCGGTAACCGATCTTGAATATGTCGAAGATGTCAGGGCTGAAACTGACATGAACGTGGTCATCACTGGTCGTGGTCTCTTTGTCGAGGTGCAGGGGACTGCCGAGGGTGCTCCGTTTTCAAAAGCCGAGCTAGATCAACTTCTTGAACTCGCTGTTCAAGCAGGCTCTGAGCTCTCCGTCATTCAGTCCAAGGCCTTGGAGCAGTAGCCGTGAAGCTCTTGTTCGCCACCGGTAATTCACACAAGCTTGGTGAGGCTCGGGCAATTTTGGGTCCGGTTGGTATTGAGGTTGAGTCTTACTCTGGCTCCGAACCTAAAGAGACCGGTACGAGTTTCCTAGAGAACGCACTAATCAAGGCGAAAGCGGCCTTTGAAGCTACCGGGGTGCCAGCGTTTGCCGATGACTCGGGTATTTCAGTTGAAGTCATGGGAGGTGCGCCAGGCATCTTCTCCGCAATTTGGTCAGGTGGCCGTGATGACAAGACCAATCGCGACCTACTGCTTGCTCAAATGATGGACATTGCCCCTGAGAATCGGGCTGCAAGCTTTGTCTGCACGATCGCGTACGTCTCGGCAACTCAGGAGGTCAGTTTCACCGGAGTATGGCCAGGTCACCTTGCTACGGCAGCAAGCGGAGATCACGGCTTTGGTTATGATCCGGTCTTTATTCCAGAGGGTTTTGAAGTTTCAGCTGCGGAACTTGAACCCGAGATCAAGAACGCTCTTTCGCACAGGTACATGGCTTTGATGCAAATGCGGCAGTATTTTGCTGACCTGTCGGAGTAAATTTCTCCAATTGTAAAAAATGTAACGGACACTTTTGTAAGCCGATACAGCATTGTTATCCGAATGTAACCGCTTGCAGTAACATCTTTCTTGCTTCAGGTAATAACCTGTCCAAAGCCTCCAATCGCGAGGTTCGCCTTCGGGCGATTTCGAAAGGAAAAATATGTCAACACTACGTCGCCGCGCTGTTGCGTTTGGTGCGACTGCTGTTGCAGCTACCCTGGTTCTAGCCGGTTGCGCAAGCTCCGAGACTGCTCCAGAGGAGACTGCATCAGAGTCCACCTCTGACGAATGTGCCGCTTACGCCGACTACATGGGCAACGAGGGCACTGAGGTCGAGATCTACACCACCATCATCGACCCAGAAGCATCCCTATTCATCGAGTCTCTCGCTGAATTCCAGGACTGCACCGGCATCACCATCAACTGGAACGGATCACAGGAGTTTGAGGCTCAGATCTCCGTTCGCGTTGAGGGTGGCACCGCTCCTGACATGGCGATCTTCCCACAGCCAGGTCTGCTAGCTAAGTTCGCAGGCAATGGCCTTGTAGCAGCTAACGACAAGACTGCTGCTTCGGTAGACGCTAACTACACCGCTGACTGGAAGAACTACGGCACCGTTGACGGCGTCTTCTACGGCACCCCACTAGGTGCAAACGTGAAGTCATTCGTTTGGTACTCGCCAAAGACCTTCGCTGACAACGGCTGGGCAATCCCAACCACTTGGGACGAGCTTCTAGCACTTTCCGACCAGATCGCGTCTGAAGGCAAGGTTCAGCCTTGGTGTGTAGGTTTCGGATCCGGTGACGCCACCGGTTGGGTCGGAACTGACTGGATGGAAGACCTAATGCTTCGTTTCCAGGACGCAGAGACCTACGATGCTTGGACCACTGGTGAGCTAGCATTCAACGACCCTAAGGTCGCTGAGGTTATCGCCGAGGCCGGCAAGATCCTGAAGAACCCTGCATACGTCGGTGACGTTGCTTCGATCGCTACCACCACCTTCCAGGAGGGTGGCGCAGGCATCGTTGACGGTTCATGTGCAATGCACCGTCAGGCATCATTCATCGGTGGAATCCTTGCTGCTGACTTCGGCGCAACCATCGTTGACCCATCTGACACCACCACCGAGGGTGGAATCACCACCTTCTACTTCCCAGGTGTATCGGCTGACAACAAGCCAGCACTTGGTGGTGGCGAGTTCGTTGGTATCTTCGCTGACCGTCCAGAGGTACACGCTGTGCACCACTACCTAACCACTCCTGAGTGGAACAACAAGAAGGCTGCTCTTGGTGGCTGGTTCTCTGCAAACCTCGGTCTAGACACCGCTAACGTTGCAGACCCAGTAAACAAGGTTGCAGTTGAGATCCTTCAGAACGCATCCACCTTCCGCTTCGATGGCTCCGACGTGATGCCAGCTGAGGTTGGCGCTGGATCCTTCTGGAAGGAAATGACTGCATGGGTTGCAGAGAACAAGTCTGACAAGGCTGTTCTAGACGCAATCTACGCAACCTGGCCTTACTAATTAGGTCACATAGCTACACAAGCTAAATGAAGAGCTGAGGGGTCCGTCTCTGGCGGGCCCCTCAGTACTCTCTCGGTTGTTAGGATTCGGTCATGTTCAACTTCAGCATCGTCGCCGCCAGGAAAACACCCTGGGACATCATCGGCGAAAACTTCACCCTCCTCGCGCTAGCCCTGCTGAGCTTCGGCGCAATTGTTTTCCTGATCTTCCTGCTGGCGTCACGAGCCTCAGTGAAGCTTCAGGAGTGGCTCAAGTACCTGGTCTTCCTAGTACCGGCTGTGCTTTTGCTCTTGATTGGATTGATTTATCCAGCCATCAGAACTCTCATTTTGTCTTTCATGGACAAACGATCCGAAGAGTGGGTTGGATTCGATAACTACGTCTGGGCCTTTACGATCCCTGAGATCAACATTGTTTTGGTGAATACCCTTATCTGGGTCATCACAGTCCCATTCCTATCAACCGCCATTGGTTTGGCTATCGCTTACATGACTGACCGCATGAAGCGACCAGCCGCTATCAAGTCCTTGATCTTTATGCCGATGGCCATCTCTTTCGTGGGCGCCGGTGTGATCTGGAAATTCGTTTACAACTACCAGCCAAATGCGAACAAGCCAGATATTGGACTGCTTTCCGCAATCTTCAAGGGGCTAGGCCTAACTCCGCCGAACTGGTTGTTGGAGATTCCGCTTAATACGTTCTTGCTAATCGTGGTTATGATCTGGATCCAAACTGGATTCGCCATGGTCGTTCTTTCGGCCGCACTTAAGAACATTCCAGATGAAATCGTCGAGGCAGCGATGCTTGATGGTGCAACTCCATTTAGAAGGTTCTTCCTGATCTCCATGCCGATGATTCGCGCCACGATCGTTGTCGTGCTGACCACGATCATGATCGGAACTCTGAAGGTTTTCGACATCGTCCGAACAATGACCGGTGGAAACTTCCAGACCAACGTGATCGCTAATGAGATGTACTCTCAGGCATTTAGGCAGATGAACTACGGTCAGGGCTCTGCTCTGGCGATCATTCTGTTCGTTGCCATCATCCCGATCATTGTCTACAACATTCGACAACTTCGCCTTGAGAGGACGGAACGCTAATGACTTCTCTCGTGAATAAGCAACTGGTAAAGCGCAGGGCCAAGAACGTTTTCAGTTCCCCGATTGCATCCTTCGCCGCATGGGTGATCGCAATTCTTTGGACAATCCCAACTTTTGGTCTATTGGTCACCTCGATTAGACCCGAAAAGGACATCAACACCTCAGGTTGGTGGACTTTCTTCGCGCAGCCAAATGTCTCCTTCGAGAACTACACCCAGGTGCTGTTCGAGGGTTCAACCACTAATCCACCACTTTTCCAGTTCTTCTTCAACTCGCTTGCGGTTACCCTGCCTGCAGTGATCTTCCCGATTACGCTTGCGGTTTTTGCTGCCTACGCGTTGGCGTGGTTTGAATTTAAAGGTCGCGACTTCATATTTTTCAGCATCTTCGCACTGCAGGTAATCCCACTGCAGCTAGCTCTAGTGCCTCTACTGCAGCTATTTGCAAAGGGACTGATTATTGGTGATGTCACAATCATCCCTGAGCTGGGTATCACAGGTACTTACATTCCGATTTGGATTGCACACACCATTTTTGGTTTGCCGCTGGCAATCTTCCTGCTACACAACTTCCTGAGGCAGATTCCAAGAGAGCTAATCGAGGCAGCGCGTGTTGACGGCGCCGGGTGGTTCACGCTTTTCTCAAAGATCGTATTGCCGCTGTCGGTTCCTGCAATCGCGTCATTCGCGATCTTCCAGTTCCTGTGGGTCTGGAACGACTTGCTCGTTGGTCTGACCTTCGGTGGTGGTGCGAAGGAGGTCGCGCCCATGACCGTTCGTTTGGCAGAGATGGTTGGAACTCGAGGTTCTGGCTGGGAGCTGTTGACCGCGGGTGCTTTCGTATCCATGGTTGTGCCACTGATCGTGTTCTTTGCTCTGCAGCGCTACTTCGTTAGAGGTCTGCTTGCAGGATCAGTAAAGGGCTAGAACTTTTTACCTTGCCTTGGCCAGTGCGGATAGAAACTCCGCGCTGGCCTTTGGCGTTCTTTGCATGGTGTCGTAGTCAACGTGAACGATGCCAAAGCGCTTGGTGAGGCCCTCGGCCCACTCGATGTTGTCCATCAGCGACCAAGCGAAGTAACCGCGTACATCAACCCCAGCATCGATAGCATCAGCCACGGCTGAGATGTGGCTGTGGTAGTAGGAGATGCGATCTTGATCGTCCACCTTGCCATCAACCAACTTGTCTGGGAAGGCGCCACCGTTCTCCGTGATGTAGAGCGGAACACCGGGTAGGCGTGCATAAGTCTGCTGCAGGGTTGTGGTCATTGACTGAGGGTGAATCTCCCAACCCATGTCTGTTCTTGGCTCCCTAGGAGCCATTTGTGCCCCCGCTGGTGTACCTGGGAAGAGTGAGAAGTCCTGGCCAACGGCCCAAGCTCCGCCCTCAGTGCTCGCTGGAACTACGCGGAAGGGTGTGTAGTAATTGATGCCGAGCCAATCGATTGGCTTGGAAATTTGGGTCAACTGCTCATCCGAGACAAACGACCAATCAGTGAACTGTTTGGTTCTCTCAATTAGCAGTGGATCGATTCCGCGACCAGCTAGCAGATCAAGCCAGAATCGGTTTTGCAGGAGGTCGACATAGTCAGCAATGTGGTCGACTGCCGGGTCATCGGAAATTGCTGTGGTCAGGTTCAGCACCGTGCCAACGTTCTTCGCACCGGCTGCACGCAGCGCGGCTGCTCCGCTGGCATGTGCGGTCATCAGGCGGTATGCAGCTTGAAGGCCGGCGGCTGGATCGCCAAGTCCCGGGGCGTGAATTTTGGTTGCGTAGCCCAAGAATGCCGAAACCCATGGCTCATTCAACGTTGCCCAACGCTCCACGCGATCTGAGAATTTCTCTCCGAGAAGCGCCGCGTAGTCAGCAAAGTACTTGTGGATTTCTGAGTTCGTCCAGCCACCAATGGCCTGAAGCTCACTCGGCAAGTCCCAGTGATACAGCGTCAGTGCCGGTTTGATGTCGCGCTCCAATAGGCCATCAATCAGGCGGTCGTAGAAGGCGAGTCCCTTTTCGGATGGAGTCTTTGCGCCTGGCATGACACGTGGCCAGGAAACAGAAAAACGATAAGCGTCGAGGCCCAGTGATTCAAGCAGGTCTAGGTCCGATTCAAGACGGTTAACGTGATCGCATGCCGGGTCAGCTTTTGTGCCGTCTTTGATATTGCCCGTAACGTCAGCAAAGTCATCCCAAATTGATCTGCCTCGCCCGGCACTGTCGCCCTCGATTTGCCAGGACGCGGTTGCAGCTCCAAGCACGAAACCTTGGGGGAGTCTTCTAGCAAGCGGTGCAGCTTCAAACGTTGTGGTCATGTTTGAAGTCTAGAGGTGAAGAATGCGCGCCCCCAGCAGGATTCGAACCTGCGCACCCGCCTCCGGAGAGCGGTGCTCTATCCCCTGAGCTATGGGGGCTCAAGGGTCCTAAGCCTAACATCGTGATTTCACTAGACTCAGGGTGAAGCTTGGAGGTCTTGATGTCAGATTTCAAATTCTTGAGAGGTCCAAAGGATTGGTGGCGACAGGCTGTTGTCTATCAGATCTACCCTCGAAGCTTCAGCGACTCAAATGGCGATGGCATAGGTGATCTCAAGGGCATCATTTCAAAAGCCGATTACCTAAAGACCCTCGGTGTAAATGCCGTATGGCTCAGCCCCTTTTACCCGTCTGCTCTGGCAGATGGTGGTTATGACGTCGATGACTACCGAGATGTCGATCCGAGAATTGGCAGCCTCGAGGAATTCGATGTGATGGTCCAGGAACTTCATTCCAGAGAAATCCGAGTCTTTGTCGACATTGTCCCAAACCACTGTTCTGACAGGCATGTATGGTTCCAAGAGGCGCTTGCGGCAGGACGGGGATCCAAGGAACGCGACCGTTTCATTTTTCGAGATGGCCGTGGAGAAAATTCTGAGCTCCCACCGAGTGATCTGAGCAGTCATTTTGGTCCTCACGGTTGGACCAGGGTTGAGGATGGCCAGTGGTACATGCACCTTTTCACCAAAGAGCAGCCGGACTTCAACTGGGACAACCCAGAGGTCCACGAGGAATTTTTGAAGACACTCAAGTTCTGGTCAGACCGTGGTGTCGATGGTTTTCGAATCGACGTTGCTCACGCTTTGAAAAAGCAGCTTGACCCGCTTCCGAACCGAAGCTCCTACTCACTCGAGGTGATGAAGGATGACGGGACTGACCCGCTTTTTGATCGAGATGATGTGCACGAAATCTACGCCGAGTGGAGGAACCTTTTCAATCAATACGACCCACCTCGGGTTGCAGTCGCCGAGGCATGGGTTCACCCTCATCGCCGAGCACCCTATGCATCCGAAAAGGGTCTGGGCCAGGCATTTAACTTTGACCTCTTGGCTGCAGCTTTTGATGCGGATGCCTACCACGACATAATCGAATCAAATCTCGAGTTTTCAGCCTCAACCGGATCTTCGTCTACGTGGGTCCTTTCGAACCACGATGTGATCAGGCACGCGACCCGCATGGTTATTCCAGGCTACGGAGAGAGTGCAGATGGCTTTGGTTCTGAGAATAAGTGGTATGTCGAGCACCGAATGGACAACGACCTTGATCTTGAACTGGGACTAGCCAGGGCACAGGCCGCAACCCTATTGATTCTGGCACTGCCTGGCTCCACCTACCTCTACCAAGGTGAAGAACTCGGTTTGCCAGATGTGACAGATATTCCATCCGATCAAATGCAAGACCCGCAGTGGTTCCGGGGTGAGGGCAAGCTCAAGTCGCGTGACGGTTGCCGTGTGCCACTGCCTTGGGAGCCAACTGGAACCTCATTTGGTTTTGGACCTGGGGGATCCCACCTTCCGCAACCGAGCTGGTATGCAAAATATGCAGCTAGTGTTCAAGACGCTGACCCGAACTCGACCTTGAATCTCTACCGCGAGGCTTTGGCACTTAGGGCGAAGTTGATTACCGAGGAGCAGCTCAGCTGGCAAGAATCCGCTAGCGGCACGCTGCTCTTTGAGCGACCAAACGGTTGGTTGTGCTTTACGAATTTCACCCAGCATGAGGTTGAGTTGCCTCAAGGTGATCTGTTGCTGCACTCCGGTGTGGTCTCAGGCGGCAAGCTCTCTGGTCCGGCTACGGCCTGGCTCAAGCGCTAAATCTGGGCTTTTCGGACTATTATTTAGGGAATAACTGGCCAGCGGCGGCCACGTCGTTTTTAGGACAAATGTGACCCCAGAACAACTTTCCTTGGCCATTGTGCAAGCACTTGGCTCGCTAGTTGCGTCTGGAAAATTGCCCCCATTTGAGGTGCCATCAGAGGTGGTCATCGAACGCCCTAAGAATCGCGATCATGGCGACTGGGCATCCAACGTGGCGATGCAGTATGCGTCCAAGGCGCAGATGAAACCTCGCGATTTTGCTGAGGCACTTGCAGCTGAGCTACGGGGAGTCGATGGAGTGGAAAAGGTCGAGGTCGCTGGCCCTGGCTTTTTGAACATCTTCGTTTCTGACTCGGCGGCAGCTCAGTTAGCGCTTCAAATTGTCGAAGCCGGCGAGAGCTATGGAAAAAGCTCCGAGCTAGCCGGTGTGAAGCTGAACCTCGAGTTTGTCTCTGCCAACCCAACTGGCCCAATTCACCTGGGCGGAACCCGGTGGGCGGCTGTTGGCGATTCACTCGCGAGAGTTTTGGAGGCAGTGGGTGCTGAGGTAACTCGGGAGTACTACTTCAACGATCACGGTGCCCAAATTGACCGCTTCGCCAGGTCTTTACTTGCAAGGGCTAAGGGCGAGCCTGCACCAGAGGATGGTTACGCCGGTCAGTACATCGAGGAGATCGCGCAGCAGGTGCTAGCTCTTCGGCCTGACACCCTCTCGCTACCTGATGCCGATGCACAAGAAGTATTCAGAGCTACCGGTGTTGAGCTGATGTTCGAGCAGATTCGTCAGTCGCTCCATGAATTCGGTGTGGACTTCGATGTCTATTTCCACGAGAACTCGCTCTACGAGTCTGGTCAGGTGGCCAAGTCGGTGGCTGCTCTTCGAGAGCAGGGGCACATCTTTGAGGCAGAGGGGGCAACCTGGTTGCGCTCTACCACCTTTGGTGATGACCGCGACCGTGTCATCATCAAATCCGATGGCGATGCTGCCTACATCGCTGGAGATATTGCCTATTACCAAAATAAGCGCGGTCGCGGATTTGATCGGTGCATCTACATGCTGGGTGCCGACCACCACGGATATGTGCCGAGGATGATGGCCTTGTGCGCTGCTTTTGGTGACACCCCTGGTGTTCACATGGAGATTTTGATTGGTCAGCTCGTGAATCTGGTCCGAGCCGGTGAGCCAGTTCGCATGTCCAAGCGCGCCGGAACTGTCGTCACCATGGAAGACCTGGTTGAGATGGTTGGTGTGGATGCCGCACGTTACTCATTGACCAGATCTTCAATCAACTCAACCTTGGACATTGACCTCGAGTTGATTAGCAAGAAGACCAATGACAACCCGGTGTTTTATGTGCAGTATGCGCATGCTAGGACCAAGCAGGTTGCCAAAAACGCCGCATCCTTGGGTGTTGATCGTTCGGAGTTTGTACCAGAACTGCTCTCTCACGAGAGCGAATCGGAGCTTTTGGCAAAGCTAAGTGAATTCCCAAGAGTCGTGCTTCAGGCTGCCAACTTCAGAGAGCCGCATCGCGTAGCTCGCTACCTCGAAGAGGTGGCAGGAAGTTATCACCGCTGGTACGACAACTGCAGGGTTACTCCGCTCGGGGACAAGCCAGTAGAGTCTGTGCACCGCACAAGGCTGTGGCTCAACGATGCAGCATCAGTTGTGCTAGCCAACGGACTAAACCTTGTGGGCGTTTCGGCCCCGGAGCGGATGTAGTGATGAAAAATCCATTGGCTCCAAAGTGGCTAGAAGAGCGCGATTTGAATGCGCTTGACCCAAAGATCTGGCCGCGCACCGCAAAGCGCAACAATCAGGGTGAGTTGGAAATTGGTGGCGTTGGAGTTCGAGAACTCATTCGACGTCACGGTTCACCGCTTTACGTGGTTGACCAAGAAGACTTTGAAGCTAGGTTGATGCAAACCAAGCGCGCTTTTTCTGATGCCGCTCAGCGCCACGGCACCAGCGCCAAGCTTTATTACGCATCCAAGGCACTGCTTACCTCAGATGTGGTTCGCTGGGTTGAGCAAGCTGGCCTTTCGATTGACGTCTCCACAGGCGGGGAGCTAGCTGTTGCTCTTGCTGCGGGCATGCCAGGCGAGCGAATTGGCCTACACGGAAACAACAAGTCCTTGGTTGAGATTGGTCGCGCAATTGCAGCCAATGTCGGTGCCATAGTTATCGACTCAGAGCTAGAGATTGAGCGTATTGCTTCGGTTGCTACCGCCCAGGGCAAGACCCAGGCCGTTAGATTGCGGGTGAACTCGGGTGTTCACGCTCACACCCACGAATACCTTGCAACCGCGCGCGAGGATCAGAAGTTCGGAATTGCGATCTCTGATGTCCCAGACTTGGTTGCCAAGATTCGCTCGCACTCGCACCTCAAGTTCCTGGGGCTGCACTCACACATCGGTTCTCAAATCTTTGTGGTGGATGGATTCATTGCCGCTGCCGAGAGATTGCTGGACTTGCATGCCGAACTTTTGCAGGGTGGCGATGTCCCAGAACTGAATCTGGGTGGCGGTTTTGGCATTAGCTACACCGGTGCCGATAGACCGATGCCAATTGCTGAAATGGCCGAGCGCATCAGCTCTGCGGTGGCCAATAAGTGCCAGCAGCTCGGAATCGAGATTCCAAAACTTGCCTTTGAGCCAGGCCGAACCATCGCTGGTCCGGCCGGAATCACGCTCTACTCGGTAGGCACAATTAAGGATGTTCAGGTCTCAGATGCTGGAGCGGCGGCCACCAGAAAGTATGTGAGTGTCGACGGTGGCATGAGCGATAACGCTAGGCCCGCGCTTTACGAGGCTGAGTATTCGGTTGCGATTGCGTCAAGAACTTCAAATGCCACCCCGGCCCTGGCCCGCGTGGTGGGTAAGCACTGTGAGTCCGGCGACATCGTGGTGCGTCACGACTATCTGCCAAGCGATGTTGCGGTGAATGACTTGCTGGCGGTGCCCGCTACCGGCGCCTACTGTTTCTCGCTATCGTCTAATTACAACTTCTTGACCAGGCCCGCTGTTGTGGCGGTCAAAAGTGGCAGCACAAAGGTTTTGATCAAGGCCGAGACCGAGCAAGATCTGCTTGCCCGGGATGCAGGTCTTTCGGAAGGTACGGGGAACTAATGCAAACCGCATACCGAGCAATCCGAGTAGCACTTTTGGGTGCGGGCTCGGTTGGAGCGAACGTCGCTCGCTTGATGATTGAAAACAAGCAGGAGCTTGCTCAGCGCGTAGGTGCCGAGTTTGAGATTGCGGGCATTTTGGTTCGTGATGCTCACCAAGAGAGACCGGGTGTGCCGTCCGAACTCTTCACGACCGATGCCGAGGGCTTGATTCTGAGCGCGGACATTGTCATCGAGTTGATTGG
>DLOY01000083.1:39447-45266 GCA_002478545.1 Micrococcales bacterium UBA7472 | reverse complement strand
TATCCCAGAGTCAAGGGCAGATTTCTCACGTGTTACTCACCCGTTCGCCACTAATCCACCGGAGCAAGCTCCAGCTTCATCGTTCGACTTGCATGTGTTAAGCACGCCGCCAGCGTTCGTCCTGAGCCAGGATCAAACTCTCCGTAAAAATTTGTTTGCCTGCAAGCAGGCAAGCTTTTACGAACACTCCGGAAAATTGGAGTGATCAATTTGATTTGGCTTTTGAACTGTCTACTGACAATTCTGTTTTATCCAAAAGGAATCTCTACTGAAACCGAAGTTCCAGCCGAGGTTTTTGGCATCGACATTGTGCACGCTGTTGAGTTCTCAAAGATCGGATGCTTCTGACTTCATCTCTCGAATCAGCTTCAGAGCAACTTCTCAAGTCTACCGATTTGACTTCTTCTGTCAACTCCAGGTTTCCCTTTTGTTTCCAGAGGTTTTCTCCTCGGAGACCTAAATCCTAGACATCGAAAACTAGACCCGCAAGGGTCAGTTTCTCTAATCGAGGATTTGTTGTACTTGAGCCGGCGATCTCATCGGATTCTGCCAAACTTTGGACAACTCGGTAGAGCTTAGTCACGTTTTGGTAAAGCTGTCAAATCAACGGCGATATTCGCGTGTTGACAGCCGGGAACCCCTTATTTTTCAAGGAATAGTGCCGCAAGAGTTTTCTTGCCGCGAGCCAAAACTGCCATCCCGCCCGAAAGAAAGTCGTTGATGATCGCCTCGTCTTCTTCGATCTTCACCTTGTTTAGAGAAACTGCTCCCTGGGCGATCGCACGTCTAGCTGCACCGTTACTCTCACAGAGCCCCGTGGCAACCAGAGCAGACACCACTGAGTCACCCTCCCGAACAACAGCCGACGGGAGTTCACTCAACGCGTCTTTCAGCACCTCTTGATCGAGATTGCGAAGTTCTCCCGATCCGAAAAGTGCGAGAGAGGCGTCACGTGCAGCCTCGGCCTGAGCTTTGGAGTGCACGAGCTCAGTCACCTCAAGAGCAAGGCGACGCTGAGCCTCTCGCTTGAAGGGCTCTTCCCTTACCTGCTCCGCCAGATCCTCAATCTCAGCCTTGGTTAGGAATGTGAATACTTTCAGTCGATCAACAACATCAGCATCATCGGTATTGAGCCAGAACTGGTACATCGCATAGGGGCTCGTGAGATCAGAGTCGAGCCAGATTGCATTTCCCTCGCTCTTGCCAAACTTCTTGCCATCGGAGTTGGTGATTAGCGGAGTCGCAATTAGATGCACACTCTTACCTTCGACCTTGTGAATCAGGTCGCTTCCAGCTGTCAAGTTACCCCACTGGTCTGAGCCTCCGGACTGCATCACGCAGCCATAACGTCGATAGAGCTCCAAGAAATCTAAGCCCTGCAGAATCTGGTAACTGAACTCCGTGTAACTGATACCACTGTCCGAATTGAGTCTGGCTGAAACAGCATCCTTCGAGAGCATTTTTCCAACGCGGAAATGCTTGCCGATCTCGCGCAAGAAATCGATTGCGCTGTAGCCACTGGTCCAGTCCAGGTTGTTTACCAAACGAGCAGGATTCGGGCCCGAGTAGTCCAAAAACCTTGCGGTCTGTGCCGCAAGCTTCTCGACCCAGGCCGCAACAGTTTCCTTTGAATTTAGAGTGCGCTCGGCGGTTGGCTTTGGATCACCGATCAGTCCGGTAGCTCCACCAACCAGAGCTAGCGGATTGTGCCCCGCAAGCTGAAGCCGGCGCATGGTAAGCAGCTGCACCAAGTTCCCCAGATGCAAAGATGGGGCGGTTGGATCGAAACCGCAGTAGTAAGTGGTCGGTTCTTCTAGCTGCTTGCGCAACTCACTTTCGTCGGTGCTCAGGGCAAGCAGGCCTCGCCACTTCAACTCATCGACAATGTGAGCGAAGCTTGGGTCGTTTGCCTGGGCGGCCAGAGTCTGTGCAGTTGCCACTTATGCGTCCCTTCTCGGAGCAAGCTTTCTGATTGCGAGCAACTGCTCGAGAACTTGAGGCAGCGCTGTTCCGCCGGCGCCGTCACGACCTGCAATCGCCGCACCCACGCTGGTAACCTCTCGCACCGAACCATCAAGCTGCGGTGACACCTTTGCTAATAGCTCGTCCGATGCATCCCCAAGCTCGATGCCCAGTGCTTCGCACTCCCTAACCAGTGCCCCGGTGATCTCGTGAGCAACACGGAATGGCACTCCCTTTTTCACCAACCATTCGGCGACATCGGTAGCCAACGAGTAGCCCATTGGCGCTAGTGCCTCAAGCCTTGCGGTGTTGAAGGTCAATGTCCTTACCATGCCCGTGAAAGCTGGTAACACGAGAAGAAGTGTGTCTACCGAGTCAAACACCGGCTCCTTGTCCTCTTGCAAATCACGGTTGTAGCTCAGCGGCAACCCCTTCAAAGTCGCCAGTAGTCCGGCTAGGTTTCCAATCACTCTGCCGGCCTTGCCTCTGGCCAGCTCTGCAATGTCTGGGTTCTTCTTTTGCGGCATGATCGAAGAACCAGTCGAATAGGCATCATCGAGCTTGATGTAATCGAACTCGTAACTGGACCAAATCACGATCTCCTCGGCGAAGCGAGATAGGTCGACTGCAATCAAGGTCGCGACAAACTGAAACTCGGCAACCACATCTCTGGCCGAGGTCGCATCCATACTGTTTTCGGTTGTGCCCACAAAGCCCAGCTCACTTGCAACTAGCTTTGGGTCAAGACCTAGGGTGTTACCAGCCAACGCGCCCGCGCCGTAGGGAGACAGTCTTGCTCGCGACCGCCAGTTTTCCAACCGCTGCAGATTTCTCACCATGGGCCAGGCATGTGCCAACAAATGATGGGAGAGCAGCACTGGCTGTGCGTGCTGGAAGTGAGTGCGGCCCGGCATCGCAACGCCAACATGAGCCTCAGCCTGAGTTGCCAGAGCTTCAAGGTAATCGACCAGTTGGGCTTGAATCGCATCAGCAGCATCCAGCAGATAGGAGCGGATCAAAGTTGCAATTTGGTCGTTTCTGGAGCGCCCCGCACGAACCTTACCGGCAAGGTCTGCTCCCGCAATTTCCATGAGGCCACGCTCGAGTGCGGCATGAACGTCCTCTTCGGAGGGCTTGGGAAGAAATGATCCAGACCGAACTCGTCTTTCAAGTTCGTGACACGCATCGGTCAGAATCTTGAATTCATCCGCATCGAGATACCCGGCTGCTTGAAGCGCCACTAGGTGAGCCCGAGTACCGGCCAAATCATAGGTGGCCAAGCGCCAGTCAAAATGAGTTGACTTGCTAAGGGCGGCCAAGGCGTCATCGGGACCAGCGGCGAACCTGCCACCCCATAGCGCGTCGTTTGTCTGTGCCATCAATACCTCGAAACCAGAGTTGTGCTGAGTTTACTTGCCCAGTTTTTGTTGACGATCAAGCCAAACCATCAGAGCTTTTTGAGCGTGCAGACGATTCTCCGCCTCTTCCCAAATAAAGGATCGCGGACCATCTATGACATCAGCTGCTACTTCGTACCCACGATAGGCAGGCAGGCAGTGCAGGAAGATTACCGAAGGGTCGGCAACTTCAAGCAGTCGGTTTGTGACCGTGTAGTCCGAGAAAATCTTGATTCGCTTTTGCTTCTCTTTTTCCATACCCATGGAAACCCATGTGTCGGTTGCGACAACATGAGCATGACGAACAGCATCCTCGGGACGCTCATGCACCTCGATCACCGAACCAAATTGCTTAGCAATCTCCTGGGCACGTTTCACCACAGCCATATCTGGCTGATAGCGAGCGGGAGCGCCGATTGACACGTGCATTCCCGCCATCGCGCAGGCAATCAGGTAGCTGTTACCCATGTTGTTGGCGGCATCGCCGATGTAAGCGATCTTCACACCATCGGTGTGACCAAAGTGTTCGCGAATGGTCATCAAATCAGCAAGTAGCTGGCAGGGGTGCCAACTATCGCTTAGCGAGTTGATAACGGGAACTCGGGAGTGTTGCGCCATCTCCTCAAGACCCGACTGGGCATAGGTGCGCCAAACAATCTGAGCCACCTGACGCTCAAGAACCCGCGCCGTGTCTGCCACCGACTCCTTAGCACCGAGCTGCGAGGTACCGGAGTCCATAACCAACGGCACTCCCCCGAGATCTGATACTCCCACGGAGAACGAGACTCTCGTGCGTGTGGAAGTCTTATCGAAGATCAGCGCGACGGTCTTTGGACCGGCAAAGATCTTTTCGCTGTAGGGGTCTTTTTTCAAAGCAATTGCGAGCTCGAGAATCTCAGCTTGCTCAGCTGGGGTGATGTCATCGTCTTTTAGGAAGTGCCTAGTCATCTCTACCTCGTGACCTGGGTGCCAACGCCTGCTTTTGTGAAGATCTCAAGCAGAATACTGTGCGGCTGCCGGCCATCAATTACGTGAGCCTTTGGCACTCCGCCATCGACTGCGGCCAGGCAAGCCTGCATTTTCGGAATCATGCCACTTTCTAATCGAGGAAGCAGCTCTCGCAGCTCACTCGAAGTGATTTCCGAAACCAGAGAATCTAGATTGGGCCAGTCTGCGTATAGACCTGCGACATCGGTAAGCACCATTATCTTTTCGGCCCCCAGCGCCACTGCCAGCGAGGCGGCTGCCAGATCCGCATTGACGTTGAGTAGCTCACCGAAAACAGTTGGTGCCACGGTGGAGATAACAGGAATGCTGCCGCGCTCGAGGGCTGCCAACACCGAGCGGGGATTGACCGTCCTGACTTCTCCAACTAGCCCTAAATCGACCTCACCGGCTGGGGTTTTTGCCGTCACCTTCTCAGCCTTGAACAAGTCGTCGTCTTCGCCAGATAGCACAACCGCACTCGCACCGGCGGCTTCTATCATGGAGGCCAAAGAAGCACTCACCTGATTGCGAAGCACGTCTCGAACCACGTTGATGGTCTGCTCATCGGTGTAGCGGAACCCATGACGGAATTCGCTTTCAATCCCCATTTCCGCAAGTCGGGCGGTGATCTGAGGTCCACCACCGTGAACCACGACTGGCCGAATGCCAACAAAACGCAGATAAGCCATGTCTTGGGCAAATGCATGCTGCAGCCCGGCATCTACCATGGCGTTGCCGCCAAACTTGACCACCACGATTTTGCCGTGGAACTCGCGCAACCAGTCGAGTGATTCAATGAGCGTCTCGGCCTTGATTTGAGCAAGGGCTTGGTCTTGGTTGGCAGGAATCATCAGCTGGAGTATGCGCTGTTCTCTGTGACGTAGGCGTGCGTCAGATCGTTGGTGACAATGGTCGCCTCGGCATTGCCTGAGTTGAGGTTCACAACCAGATCGACGCGTTTTTCTGAGAAATCAACCAGACTGCGGTCTTCCTTCGGTCCACCCTTCGAGGAGACCATCACACCGTTGATGGTGACGTCTATGTTGTAGGGGTCAAACTTTGCGCCAGTAGTTCCAATGGCGGCCAGGATTCGACCCCAGTTTGGGTCATTTCCGTAAATAGCAGCCTTGAAGAGATTGTTTCTCGCGATGGATCTCCCCACCTCCACTGCGTCTGCCTCGGAATCCGCTCCCTGAACCAGGATGTGAATAGAGTGACTTGCACCCTCAGCATCCTCCAGCAGCTGTATCGCAAGGTCCTTGCAAAGGTCGGTCAGCAAAGCACTGAATTCAGCAAAATCAGGTTTGACTGCAGAGGCACCAGAAGCCAACAGGCTCACCTGATCATTTGTTGACATGCAGCCATCTGAATCAAGTCGATCAAAGCTCAATCTGGTCGCCTCGCGCAAAGCAGCGTCAAGCTCCTTGGAGGTCATGACCGCATCGGTGGTAATGACGACCAGCATTGTTGCCA
>DLOY01000083.1:36209-39363 GCA_002478545.1 Micrococcales bacterium UBA7472 | reverse complement strand
TCGCGTTGAGCACGCTTGGGAATCGAGTCAGTGGTCATGATCGCCAAAGATGAGGACTCTCCACCAGTTTCAGAAAGAGTGGCTATGGCATCGTGGATACCCGCGTAGAGCTTCACTCGATCTAGCTGCTCGCCAATTAGGCCAGTCGAGCAAACTAAGACATCACCGGCCGATACCTCAAGCGATTTTGCAACCAGTTCGGCAGACTCATGTGTGGTTTGAAACCCCTGTGCTCCCGTGTAGCAATTTGCACCGCCCGAATTCAAGAGGATTGCCTCGACCTGGCCATCTTTGATGACCTCTTGCGACCAAAGAATCGGATTAGCCTTCGCTCGGTTAGTGGTGAAAACAGCAGCTGCGGCTTTGAGGGGGCCCTGGTTCACGACCAGCGCAACATCCTTGTTGCCCGATGACTTAAGGCCACAAGCCACGCCTGATGCTAAGAACCCACCGGCAAATGTCACGCTCATGGGGCAACTCCGTTTATCTCAAGGCCTGTAGTCTCCGGAATGCCAAGTGCAAGGTTCATGCTCTGAATCGCAGCGCCGGCAGTTCCCTTCACCAAATTGTCGATGGCACAGGTAACCACAACCCTGCCCGCATGCTGGTCATGCTCTATTGCAATCTGCACTGAGTTGGATCCGAGCACGCTCCCGGTCATGGGCTGAGCGTCTCCCAAAACCTCGATGAAATACTCGTCTTGATAGGCATCTCGATAGGCCTCAGTCAAGGCTTCCATCGAGAATCGGTAGTTGGTCTTTACCGTGTTCACGGCCAAGATACCCCTGGACATTGGAACCAGAACTGGTGTGAACGAAACCTGAACCTGATCCCCCGCTGCCTTGGATAAATTCTGTTCGATTTCTGGGGTGTGTCGGTGCACTCCACCCACTCCGTAGGCCTTGGCGGATCCATGAACCTCAGCGTGAGAGAGTTCCACCTTTGAAGACCTTCCGGCACCCGATGTTCCCACCGACAAGACAGAGACCACATCGCGCGGATCAAAGAGCCCTGCGGTGAATCCCGGCGCTAATGCCAAAGTGATGGCCGTCACGTTACAACCTGGAACAGCGATGCGTCTGACACCACGAAGCTTGCCACGTTGTTTTCCACCAGATGCCAAGGTGAGCTCGGGCATTCCATAAGTCCAAGCGCCGGCATGTGAAGTGCCATAGAAGTTTTCCCAAGCTTCTGCGTCCTCGAGTCTGAAGTCTGCCCCGCAGTCAAGCACCAAGCAGTCATCCCCCAACATCGCGGCAACCTCTGCCGAGGTTCCATGGGGAAGACCCAAGAATACGACGTCGTGACCCGCTAGCACCTCGGCGGTGGTTGGCTCAAGAACTCGGTCGGAATACTGGCGAAGGTGCGGATGAATATCGCCCAGTCTCATGCCGGCGTTTGAATTCGCGGTAACTGCACCAAGCTCAAGCTGCGGATGATTCGCAATCAGGCGCAACAACTCTGCACCAACGTAACCGCTGGCACCCGCTACCGCCACCTTTAGAACCATCTAAGCCCGCAGCTCCGCTCCGTGTCGTTGATTTGCCAACGCTACTGCAGCATCTCTGGCTGCAGAAGCCTCTTGTTGAGTCAGGGTCCTATCCGAAGCTCGGAACACCAGACTGAAGGTAAGGGATTTCTTCCCCTCAGCAATACCTTGTCCGCGGTAATCATCTACCAACGCAACGCTCTCGAGTAGCTCACCAGCGCCCTCAGTGATGGTCTTGGCAACTTCGGCAGCCGAGATTACTCGGTCAACAACGAGCGACAAATCTTGCGTAGCTGCCGTCATCACTCGAAGCTCACTGGCCTGCAAAACCTCAGGCGCAAGCTCGTGTATCGAATCAAGGTTCAACTCAAACGCGGCTACCGCTTGCGAGATGTGGAAGGACTTAGCAACGCTCGGGTGCAATTCGCCGACCATACCGACCCTCACCCCGTCGACCAAAACGTAGCCAGCGCGACCAGGATGGAAACCTGGAATCTGCGCCTGCTCCAATTCGGCCTGAAGGCCCGCTGCCTTTGCTACTAACATCACTGCACTGACCGCATGCGCGTAGCTGACTGGCTGTGCTCCAAACGAAGGACCTTGCCCCAGCCAGCTACCCAACATCACAGCGGCGATCATTCGCGGCTGGTCGGGAATTGATGAATTCAGTTTCTCCAGCATTGATTTCTCTGGGCGCAGATTGCCCACTGGCAACTGCGCCACGGCAGCAGAATCGGTCGGAAGAAATACCGATCCCTCTTCAAAAATTGCCACATCAAGATTGCTGCGAGAGAGATTGCGTTGTGCAGCGACAATCAAGCCCGGCAAGAGCGATTTGCGAAGCTCAGGGAACTCACCTTGGAGCGGATTCTCCAAGCGCACAGATTCGCCAGAAGTGAAGATTTGGTTCTGCTGTTCGGAGAGGAAGGGATAGTTGAGCACCTCTGTGATTCCAGCTCCTGACAGTGAAGCTAAAACCCGGCGGCGCAGCTGCTGTCTGCGAGTTAGACCGCGCCCTGGGGGCGCGACAGGAAGCCGGACTGGGATCTTGTCGTAACCGACAAGGCGAGCAACCTCTTCAGCCAAATCCGTTTTGTGACGAAGATCAGGTCTCCAGCTAGGTGGAACAACTGTGAGCAATTCACCACTGAGTTCCACTTCACAGCCGATGCTTCGAAGAGTTGAAACAACTTCTTCAGCACTGAAATCGGCTCCCACCAACGTATTTGGGAAGGTTAGCGACATTACGATTTTGGGCACTGGTTGCTCGGTGGTGAAGTCGGCGCCGGTTCCGTCCACCCTGCCACCGGCTAGCTCAACCAGAAGCTGCGCTGCGCGAGCTGCAGCAATCCTGCCGACAAGTGGGTCGACACCGCGTTCAAAGCGCTTGGAAGCCTCCGA
The DNA here is from genome assembly GCA_002478545.1 of Micrococcales bacterium UBA7472. Taxonomy (GTDB): domain Bacteria; phylum Actinomycetota; class Actinomycetes; order Actinomycetales; family Microbacteriaceae; genus Aquiluna. The sequence continues at coordinate 36,473 of DLOY01000083.1, read as the reverse complement.
CGGAAGCTTGTGACGACGTGCACTCCTGGCAATCGAAATTGGATCAAAGTTGGCTGCTTCCAGAATCACATTCTTGGTGCTCTCCGAAACTTCGGTACGAGCGCCACCCATGACTCCGGCGATGCCGATGGGGCCACTTTGGTCGCAGATTAGGAGATCTTCGACGTGAAGCGCGCGCTCCTTGCCATCGAGGGTCTCGATTGATTCACCCTGAAGTGCCCGTCGCACCGAGAATCCACCGATCACCTTTTCTGCGTCGTAGGC
>DLOY01000083.1:23711-36033 GCA_002478545.1 Micrococcales bacterium UBA7472 | reverse complement strand
GCCTTAGCATCAATCCCACTGACTCCGATTAGGTGAAAGCTCGAGCAGCCAAGTTTGTTGTGAATTGGAGCAAGGTCTGAAACTTCAAGCGCGATTCCGTTTCCCGCCAGAGGGTTCACCAGGGTCGCAGGGTCAGAGAATTTGGCACCACTGGCGTGCGAGTACTCTCGAGCAATGCCTCGAATCGAAAGACAATAACCACGATCGGGGGTAACGTTCACCTCGGCCGCGGCCTCCCCCAGGCCCAAAAGGTCCAGGGCATCAGTTCCAACCTCTGGATCCAGACCCAGAGTCTCGAGCCGCAAAATGCCATCGTGCTCATCACTGAGACCAAGCTCGCGAGAAGACGCGATCATGCCATCTGAGATGTGCCCGTAGGTCTTGCGGGCAGCAATCTCAAAACCTCCCGGCAAGGCTGCACCAGGCAGGGTTACGACAACCTTGTCCCCTACGAAGAAGTTGCGAGCGCCGCAAACGATTCCGTTCACAATGCCTGGAGCAACTTCTACCTGACACCAGCGAATGGTTTTGCCGTTTGACTGCTCTTCCTCGACAAACTCCAACACCTTGCCGACAACAATCGGGCCGCGCAGCTCCCCGCCGTGAGCACCCTCTTCCTCCAGGCCAACTCGGACCAATTCGGCCATGACCGTATGGGGAGTCGCATTGTCAGGAAGTTCGACAAATTCGCGAAGCCAACTCAGTGGAATTCTCACTAGATCACCGACCCAAACTGCTGCGAGAAGCGAATGTCCGCCTCGACCATGTCGTGCATGTCTCGCACACCATTGCGGAACATCAGGGTCCGCTCGATACCCATTCCAAATGCAAATCCCGAGTACACCTCTGGATCAATTCCTGCAGCCAGCAGCACGTTTGGATTCACCATGCCGCAGCCACCCCACTCGACCCATCTTGGACCGCCCTTTGCCCCAGGGTGCCAGACATCTAGCTCAGCGGAAGGCTCAGTGAATGGGAAGAAGCTTGGCCTTAGGCGAATCCTGGCCTCAGGTCCAAACATCACTCTTGCAAAGTGCTCCAGAGTGCCCTTGAGATCAGCCATAGTCAGGCCTTTGTCAACCGCAAGACCCTCCACCTGGTGAAATACGGGGGTGTGCGTGGCATCCAACTCATCGGTTCTGAATACCCGGCCTGGGCAAAGCACGTAAAGCGGTAAGTCTCGCTCCAGCATGGACCTGACCTGAACCGGAGAAGTGTGAGTCCGAAGAAGTAGGTGGTTCTCAACCGGGGCCACAAAAAATGTGTCTTGCATCGCGCGAGCAGGGTGATCAGGGTGGAAGTTCAGAGCATCAAAGTTGAACCACTCATTTTCGAGTTCCGGACCGTCTGCGATTTCCCAGCCCATTCCGACAAAAACATCAGAGATTTGATCCATCAGTAGAGAAAGTGGGTGTCTAGCGCCCTGTCTCAAAACCTGGGGACTTGCAGTTAGGTCTACCGACTCAGACCTCAGCTGCTCTTCGAGAGCAAGCGCCTCAAGCTCGGTCTCTCTGCTTGCAAATACCTGGTTCAACTCGGCTCGTGCCTGCCCGACCAACTTGCCGGCCTCTGCCTTTTGCTCGGCAGGTAAATCGCGGATTAGTGCATTTAGTTGGGCTAGCTGTGAGCTCTCCCCCACCAAAGATGCCTTCAAAGTCTTGAGCTCGGCGAACGTATTGGCGGCATTAACCTCGGCAAGCGCTTCGGCCAAAGCCTTCGCTACCGTTTGCTGATTGAGTTCTAGAGGCACCCGCACAAGTTTAGTCTTGGGAATGCTGTTCGAAGGCTGAGGCGTAGAGACAAACTGATGCAGCAGTTGCCAAGTTCAAAGACTCTGCCTGTCCGTAAATCGGTAGGGCGACCGACCTGTCCGACAATTCTTGGACTTCAGCGCTGATCCCGTGAGCTTCGTTGCCGAAGATCCAAGCTGTTGGTGCGGCAAGAGCGGCGCGCAGCGTTGTGATGGATTCCCCGGCGGCGGTCGTCGCGAATACCTGCAATCCAGCCAATTTGAGTGCCGAGATGGCCTCACCTGGAGCTACGTCTTTGACGAAGGGAACGTGCAGGATGCTGCCTGCAGTTGATCTGACCAACTTGGGGTTGTAAGGATCAACCGAGTCTTGCAAGAAGATGACCAGGTCCGCTCCTGCGGCATCTGCTGCGCGAAGAATAGTTCCGGCATTTCCGGGGTCTCGAGCTTGATCTAGAACCACGACAAGTCTTGGATTGCCGGCCATGGCCTCACCAATGCTCAGGTCAAGCTGATTGACAACCGCAACAACCCCTTGCGGTGTGGTGGTTTGTGAGAGCTTGGCCATGACCCGCTCGGATACCAACGTGATCTCGACCCCAGCGCGCTCCAACGCGTCCAACTCTTCAAAGTAGCGGTCGGCCGCTACCTCCGTCGCAAAAATCTCGCGTGCAAGCTCTGGCCTGCGACTGAGTTCCTTCAGACCTTGTGGGCCATCAAGCAGAAAGAGCCCGGACTCAGTCCGGGCGTCTTTCTGATTTAGGCGTGATACTCCCTTGATCCTGTCGGATCCTGGGTTATCGAGCATTAGCTAGCCTTTGGGGCGTTCACATCCTTTGGTAGCGCAGCCTTAGCGGAAGCGACCAAGGAAGCAAAGGTCTTCGGGTCGTGAATAGCCATGTCCGAGAGGATACGACGGTCGACCTCAATACCAGCAAGCTGCAGACCCTGGATGAAACGGTTGTAGGTCATGCCGTTTGCGCGAGCACCTGCATTGATGCGCTGGATCCAAAGGCGACGGAAGTCACCCTTGCGCTTACGACGGTCGTTGTATGCGTAGACCAACGAGTGCAGCAGCTGCTGCTTTGCCATGCGGTACAGGCGTGAACGCTGACCGCGGTATCCGTGAGCACGCTCAAGCGCAACGCGACGCTTCTTTAGCGAGTTGACGGCGTTTTTTACTCTTGCCATTTTCTACTCCTTCTATAGCGTCGGTTAGCGACCGAGCTGCTTCTTTAGCTTCTTGAAATCTGCGGCTGAAACCACCTGGTCCTGGTTCAGACGACGGGTGCGTCTGGATGACTTGTGCTCCAGGTTGTGGCGCATGTTGATTTGCTGCTTCATGAGCTTGCCGCTGCCAGTGAAGCGGAAGCGCTTCTTGGCACCCGAGTGGGTCTTCATCTTCGGCATGATCTCTCCTTAGTTCTTTTCTTCAGCCTGTGTTGCGGACTTTTCAGCCGCACGTTTAGCCTCGGCGCGTGCCTCAGCTTTGTTCTTCAGAGGTCCGATAACCATGACCATGTTGCGGCCATCGATCGACGGGTGTGACTCCACAGAGCCAAACTCAACCACCTCTTCGGCTAGGCGCTTCAGCAGGGTTACGCCCATCTCCGGGCGGGATTGCTCTCTACCGCGGAAGACGACCATTACCTTGACCTTGTCACCAGCCTTGAGAAACTTCCTGACCTGACCAACTTTGGTGCCGTAGTCGTGATCATCGATCTTCAGACCGAAGCGCACTGTCTTGAGCACGGTGTTGACTTGGTTCTTGCGAGCCTCGCGGACCTTCTGAGCGGCTTCGTACTTGAACTTGCCGTAGTCCATGATCTTGCAGACTGGAGGGTTCGAGCCCGGGGCAACCTCGACTAGATCTAGGTCTGCCTCGCGCGCCAAACGCAAAGCCTGATCAATGGAAACAACGCCAACCTGTTCGCCTGCTGGTCCGACAAGTCGAACCTCGGCAACTCGAATACGCTCATTGATGCGCGGATCGCTGATAAGAAGCTCCTCTGATACCGTTTGTAGCCCACGAAAAACGTGCAGAAACAAATCAACGCTCAAACCCGAACAACCTTTAGATGCGGTTGGCAGGTGGGATCGCAATCCACTTCTGACTGAGCTGTCGCCCAGAGCCTGAGGTAGCCTAGCAGACGAACACCCATTTCGAAAGAGGGATTTTGGACGAGATTACCCGCGATATAGCCGAAGTTCCTGCGGTAGAGATCATCACTACGGCCGCTGTGCACTTGATGAGTGCCGCTGCCGTGCAGTGCGGCCTCGCTGAAGATCAAAAGGCGGACCTGGATGAGGCACGCAAGCTGATCAACGCACTCGCTGGATTAATTACGGCCGCTGCTCCTGAAATTGGAGACCACCACGCTCGGCCACTGAGAGACGGATTGAGATCACTCCAACTTGCCTTCCGCGAGGCTTCAGTGATTCAGGATGAGCCAGGCAAGGGCCCGGGCGAGAAGTACACGGGCCCGGTTAGCTAACGATTCGAATTCCTAACGAATCCACGAGCTCTAGGAATCTTGGACCCTGGAGCATGGTGCTGAATCGGCCAAGTATCTCCCGAATCTGATCTTGACTTAGGCCGGGGTTGAGTTTGAGAACCAACACCAGTTCAGGTCCGGATAGATCACCCTGGGGATCGCCGTCTAAGAGCTTGCAAGCGCTGATTTCTTCGAATTCCTCGACTACCTTCGAGACCAAGGCCATCACGTCAGGATTTTTGGAAGGAGAGTTCCATATCAGGTTCTGGGCTAGGTGCGCCAAGGCGGGCCGTCTCAAGACCACAGACTTGGAAGCTGGATCGAGCACGATTCGGTTATGACCCTCGGCAATAGCAGCAAGCGCTAGTTTTTCGACCGGAACTGGAACTGGTCTGGCATCAGCGCGCCAGCGAGACATAGCGCTCACCGAGCTGAAAGCGGGAATGGCCGAACCGCCGTCGGGTGTACTGACGGCCACGATGCTGAGGTCCGCGCTCTTGTCCACCATGAAGCCGTTTGGCCCCAACTCCGCCTCGCCTAACTGCGCGATTAGCGGGACCAGGAGTCTTTGAGATCTGAGGGCTGCGACAACGGACTCAACCAAAACTTCACCCTCAAGGGCTTTGGCGAGCGCCGGCGGGCAACTGCCATCGTCATTCGACCACTGATTCTGCGAGAACTCTCGCCCTTCCCAGGGGACTCCCGCCGAATCGTGGAACCGGTCGTGTGACATTTATCCGTTTGCGATTTCGAGCGCTTGCTCAAGCGTGAAGCGGCCCGCATACAGTGACTTGCCCAGAATTGCACCCTCCAGACCTAGTCCAACTAGACCATGCAGATCTCTGATGTCATCGAGGGAGGAAATACCGCCAGAGGCGACCACTGGTTTATTCGTCTTTTCCATAACCAGCTTCAGCAGCTCAAGGTTTGGACCTCTGAGCGTGCCGTCTTTGGTGACATCGGTGACGACATACCTGGCACAACCCGCATCCTCCAACCGGGCCAAGACCTCAAACAGGTCTCCGCCCTCCTGGGTCCAACCACGAGCGGCAAGAGTAGTTCCGCGCACGTCTAGGCCCACAGCAATCTGGTCACCGTATTTCGAAATCACCCGTGCAGTCCAATCCGGGTTCTCCAAGGCAGCAGTTCCGAGATTAACGCGGGTAGCACCCAGTTCTAGAGCGGCCTCCAGGGATGCATCGTCTCTAATACCCCCAGAGAGCTCGATCTTCGTGTCACCGCTTGCTCTAACGACCTCGCCGATAACAGCGCGATTCTCTCCCCTGCCGAATGCAGCATCGAGATCCACAAGGTGAATCCACTCAGCGCCAGCCGAGATCCAATCGCGAGCGGCATCTAATGGGTGACCGAAGTCCTCCTCGCTGCCAGCCTCGCCCTGAGTCAGTCGCACAGCCTTTCCGGCAGCAACATCTACGGCTGGAAGTAGCTCCAGTTTCATCACTATCTCCTAGAGGTTAGAAATCCAATTTTCCAAAAGTTTTAGTCCAGCCAATCCAGACTTCTCTGGGTGAAACTGTGTTGCGCACAGCGGACCATTCTCAACCGCTGCCAAGAACTCTTCTCCATGTTCTGACCAGGTCAACACTGGCTCGACAAAAGGTGCCTGCACATCCAATGTCCACTCTCTAACCCCGTAGGAGTGCACGAAGTAGAAACGCTCTCCCTCAACTCCGTTGAACAATACTGACTTTTCACCCGACTCAACTCGGGACCACCCGATATGCGGAAGAGTCGGCGCTTTGAGCATTTCCACGCGTCCGGGCCACTGACCAAAGCCCTCGGTTTCAATGCCGTGCTCTAGACCTGTTTCAAACATGACCTGCATGCCAACGCAGATTCCCATGACGGGTCGACCTGCTGCCAGACGGCTATCCAACAAGCTCGCAACGTTGGCTCGGTTGAGCTTTTCCATTACGGCAGAGAATGCACCAACGCCAGGGATTAGCAGACCGTCGGCCTCCAAGGCTTGCTTTCGATCCGCCGTCAGAGTTACCGAAGCACCAGATTTCTCAAGGGCTCGGCAGGCCGAATGCACATTCCCACTGCCGTAATCGAAAACTACGACTTTTTTCAAAGAGCGCCCTTGGTTGAAGGAACTCCGCTTACCCTAGGGTCCAGCTCAACAGCCTTTCGCAACGCACGAGCAAAGGCTTTGAACTGCGCCTCTGCAATGTGGTGTGGGTCACGCCCAGCCAGAAGATTAACGTGAACGGTCAGGCCGGCGTTGAAAGTTATCGCCTCAAAAACGTGGCGCACCATTGAACCTGTGAAGTGACCACCAATCAGGTGGAACTCAAAACCCGCCGGCTCTCCAGAGTGAACCAGGAATGGCCTTCCTGATATGTCAACAACTGCGCGTGCTAAAGATTCATCTAACGGCACCGTCGCATCGCCATAACGAGCAATGCCCTTTTTGTCCCCAAGGGCTTGCTTTAGCGCTTGGCCAAAGACAATCGCGACATCCTCCACGGTGTGGTGAACATCAATCTCTACATCTCCAGTGGCTTTGACTTTGAGGTCGATCAGCGAGTGCTTGCTCAGCGCGGTCAACATGTGGTCATAGAAAGGAACTCCGGTATTGATTTCGCTTACCCCAGTGCCATCCAGATTGAGCTCAAGCTCGACGCTTGACTCACTGGTGGCTCGGTTCACTTTTCCAGTGCGCATGACCGCCTCCTAGCCCGAAAAGAGAAGTCTAACTAAGGGTTTGCTTCAATGCAGCCAATAAAAAGTCGGTCTCGGCCTCGGTTCCGGCCGTGATTCGAAGCGTGTTAGGGATTCCAACGTTGCGAATCAAGACACCTTTGTCCAGAAGTTTGGTGAAAGTCGTTGTTGGATCCTTGAAGCCATCACACAAAACAAAGTTTGCCGCTGATTCGTAGGGTCGAAGCCCCATGTCCCTGAGTGCACTAACAATGCGATCACGCTGAATCTTGATTTGTTCGACGTTTGCAAGCATGAGGCCCGAGTATTCCAATGCAGCTAGAGCCGCAGCTTGGGTAAGGGCAGACAGGTGGTAAGGCAGTCGCACAATCCTCAGGGCATCCACAACAGCCTCGGATGCGGCTAGGTAACCCAAGCGAACACCTGCAAATGCAAAGGCCTTGCTCATCGTGCGCGAGATAACAAGTCGATCCCTACCCTCGATCAAATTCAACGCAGACAGGTCACTCGCAAACTCGGCATAGGCCTCATCCACAACAAGAATCCCATCAAAGGCGTCATAGGCCGCAGCAATTACCTCTCTTGCAATCGGGGTTCCCGTTGGGTTATTTGGGTTACACAAAATCACAATGTTCGGATTGGAGTTTTGAATTGCTGAAACCACATAATCTGAGGTCAACTCAAAGTCATCCAGCCTCTTGAGCTCCTGATAAGGGGTCAAAGATATGCGAGCGATGTTGGGATACATCGAATACGTTGGGCCGAAGCTCAGAGCCGAAGCATCGGGTCCCCCGAAGGCTTGGAAGATTTGCATGAGGATCTCATTCGACCCATTTGCCGCCCAGACGTTACGAGCGTTCAGCCCATTCCCGAGGAAGTTAGCCAGTGCACCACGTAGCTCCATGAATTCCCGATCGGGGTAGCGATTCAGCCTAGGAACCACCTCGCTGATTCTGGAAACGATCCTCTCAGAGACCACCGAAGGGATGCCGAAAGTGTTTTCGTTCACGTTCAACTGGTAGGGGACGGATAGCTGCGGAGCACCATAAGGCTCCTGATCGCGAAGATCGCGACGGATTGGTAAGTCTCGGAAGCTTGTCACCCGAGAAGCCTAACGAAAAGGCGCTAGCGAGGAAGGGCGATGCGCTGACCTGGCTCCAACGCAGTCGAGCTCAACGCGTTCACCGCAACAACCTGAGCGATCCAGTCGCGTGGATCTTGGTTTTCGGCGAATACCTCGGCCAGATCCCAGAGTGACTCACCGTAACCAACCGTGATGTATTCGAGAGGGGCCGGCTGCTCGCTGGTCGCAACCGACCCGTTGATGCCAGCCATGCTAAATGAAACCGCGAGGCCAACGATGATCAGACCGCGCACTAGCTTGGCGGGATTCTGCAGGGAATAGGAGTTCACCTTTGACATTGCTCTGCTTCCTCTCTGTTCGAATTCTTGTTTCGAACATTTGTTCTAGTTTAGGAATGTAATCCATTGAAATGCAAGGAAAATTCCTAAAAATCTTTTGACATCTCGAAAATGTGTTTGAAAATCTAGAGATCAGCGAATACAGTTTCGATAGAAGCAGTCAATCAAGACCCTCTGACATTTATTGAAAGGGTGGGTATGGACCAGAGCAATCTCACCTCCGTTCAGCAAAAGATTCTCGACGTGATTCGAGAGTCAATGGAAACGCGCAACTACGCTCCATCAATGCGCGAGATTGGAGAGTCGGTAGGCCTATCTTCCACAGCGAGCGTCTCCCACCAGCTAAACAAGCTTGAGCTATTGGGATTTATCTCTCGCGACCCCAGGAGACCAAGAACAATCGATCTGCTTGGCGAAGATGCACCGGGAGAGATCATTCGCGCTGATGCGGCAATGGTCCCACTTGTGGGGCGCATAGCAGCTGGAGGCCCTATCACAGCAGACCAAAACGTGGAAGATGTATTCGCTCTGCCGAGGCAGTTGGTTGGTCAGGGTGAACTTTTCTTGCTCAAGGTAGTCGGAGAGTCGATGATTGACGCTGCCATTTGCGATGGTGACTGGGTCGTAGTCAGGCAACAGCAGTCGGCAGAAAATGGTGACATCGTCGCTGCGCTGCTGGAGGATGAGGCAACTGTAAAGACCTTCAAACAGCGCGATGGCCACACTTGGCTGCTCCCGCGGAACTCAGCCTTCGAGCCGATTCTCGGAGACCACGCCGTCATCCTTGGCAAAGTGGTGGCAGTTCTTAGAGCTGTTTAGCTGCTTCCAGCTCGGCATAGAGGTCAGCAGAAACCATTGCAACAACGCGTGTGCCCTGTTCCAAGTACTCGGTTTCAAGAACTTTGCCAGCTAGATGAGCCCTCGAAATCAAATCTCCCCTGTGGTAAGGGATGACTCCGGCAAACTTCAGATCTGGCTGCGGCAGGCCAGCCGCGATCGCTCGCTCAAGTTCCTCGATACCCTCTCCAGATCTTGCGCTGACAAGCAGCGATCCGGGTATCAGTCCGCGAAGCCTGATCTGATCATCTTCACTAATCAAGTCTGCTTTGTTGAACACAACAAGTTCTGGAATTGCAGACGCGTCAACCTCGGCGATGACATTTCTCACGGTCGTGATTTGACCCAAGGGGTCCGGATCAGTTGCGTCAACAACATGCAAAATCAAATCGGCGTCAGCGATCTCCTCGAGAGTGGAGCGAAATGCCTCCACTAGTTGGTGTGGGAGGTTCCGAACGAATCCAACAGTGTCCGCGAGAGTGTATTCACGACCATCCTCGGTCTCGTGCTTTCTCACAGTTGGATCCAATGTCGCAAAAAGAGCGTTCTCAACCAGCACACCCGCCTTGGTCAAGCGGTTGAGTAGAGAGGACTTACCGGCGTTGGTGTAACCGGCAATTGCTACCTGCGGAACACCCGAGTTCGCGCGTTTTGAGCGCTTAACATCGCGCGCCTGCTTCATCTGGGAAATTTCGCGCCGGAGCTTCGCCATCTTGGTGTTGATGCGTCGCCTATCAAGTTCAATCTTGGTTTCTCCCGGACCCCTTGATCCGATACCAACTCCACCCGCGGCTTGACCACCCGCCTGACGGGACATTGACTCACCCCAACCGCGCAGTCTGGGGAGCAAGTATTCGAGCTGTGCCAGCTCCACCTGAGCTTTTCCCTCACGAGACTTGGCGTGCTGGGCAAAGATGTCGAGAATAATCGCGGTACGGTCGATTACCTTAACCTTCACAATGTCTTCTAGGGCACGTCTTTGAGATGGAGCGAGCTCCGCATCTGCAATCACTGTGTCAGCACCGAGGGCCCGGACTAGATCCTTGAGCTCTTGAGCCTTTCCTTTGCCGAGAAAACTTGTTGAGTCCGGCATCGCACGTCGTTGAATCATGCCGTCTAGGACCTGGGCTCCAGCAGTTTCAGCGAGTGCGGCCAATTCGCGAAGCGAGTTTTCAGCGTCGGTGAGGGTACCCGAACTCCACAGCCCGATCAGGACGACCTTCTCTAGTCTGAGCTGGCGATACTCAACCTCGCTGATGTCTTCTAGCTCAGTGCTCAGGCCGATTACCCTTCTCAGGGATTCTCTAGCCTCGAGATCTAGCTGATCTCCATCAAACTCATTCTGCGGAGCCGCATCGGCACGCCTGAGGATTCGATCTAGCAGTGACTCATTTTCCATTACTCACAACCCTAGGCTGTAATAGGTTTATTCAATGCCCCAAGAGCACTATTTCAGTGAACGCCCAGACTCTGAGGCGAAGTCCCACGAAATCCAATTTGAGGTAGCGGGCATCCAAATCAACGCCAGGTCAGAAGCGGGGACGTTTAGTGTCCAAAAGCTCGACAAGGGAACTCAAGTATTACTTCGATCGCACGACTACTTTCCACGAACCGGAAATGTCCTAGACATCGGTTGTGGCTGGGGACCAATCTCACTCTCAATTGCCAAGTTGCAACCGGAGACCACGGTATGGGCACTCGATGTGAACCGTCGCAGTTTGCGACTAACTGGCGAAAACGCAGCGCGGGCCGAGCTTTCGAATATCCACCCAGTCACCGCCGAAGAAATACCTGCTGACCTGAAATTCAGTGGAATCTGGTCCAATCCGCCCATCAGAGTGGGTAAGACAGTACTACATGACCTGATGAAGTTCTGGCTTCCTCGTCTGGAGGCTGGAGCCAGCGCGTTCTTAGTAGTTCAAAAGCAACTTGGAGCTGAGTCTTTTGAGAAATGGCTTGGCACTGAGTTTCCCAACATGACCGTCACTCGCCCGGATCAAGATAAAGGGTATCGCGTGATCGAGGTTAGGAACACGGCCACATTCCACTAAACGAGAGCTCCGCTGGGCCACTGATCCCAGCATGCTCTCCGTCTTCGGTGGCGAACATTCGAACTGCAACCTGACCCCCGGGAACTCTCACTCGCCAATAGTTCTGGGTATTTCCGGCGTATTCTCTGATTGCAATGGCTGATGCGGCAATGCCTGTTCCGCAACTCTTCGTTTCACCAACACCGCGCTCGAAAACACGCATGGTGAGGCCGGCCACACCCTCTGAGATCAATGGGTCATCCAAGACCACAAATTCAACGTTTGCTCCCGACGGAAGGGCTGGCTCGAGAACTGGCGCCCTGGTCAGGTCCAAAGCCTCCAGTTCTTCAATGCTGGCGAGCGTCACAACAACGTGAGGGTTTCCAATTGTCAGGTATAGACCTGGCCGAGGAACCGACAGCCCGGCGGCGTGAACCAACACTTCATCGGACTTAACTTTCCAGCGCCCAAGATCAACGGCAAAGCCGTTCACCGTAGCAGTGATGTCCTTGATCCCCGCTCGTGTGGCAATCGGCAAGGTGCTGCCATCCGACAACTCAGCAAACCCGCCGTCCAATAGGTAACGAGCGAAGACTCTGGCGCCATTTCCGCACATTTCGCCTTTTGAGCCATCAGCGTTTCGGTAGTCCATGAACCAGGTCGCATTAGGCTCTTCGGCCAGCAAGTCCCTCACTTCGTCTGAGGCCTCAGTGTGAGTGGCGATAATCACTCCGTCAGCCCCGATGCCAAAGTGACGATCGCAAATCTCCCGAATCTCGGAGTCGCTGAGGCTGAGCTCCGCCTTTGGGTCGTGGATCAAGACAAAGTCATTGCCAGTGCCTTGGCCTTTGACAAAAGAAAGGTTCATCGCTCCAGCCTAATTTGCTCAAGCACGAAGTCGAGTCGATCAACCCCCGGTGGGCACCAACGAATTCTCGAGTCTCGCCTAAACCATGACATTTGGCGACGCGCATAGCGCGAGGTTAGTGAGGCAGTCTGCGCTTGGGCCTCCTCGGACGAGATCTTTTTATCCAGCTGATCAAAAGCCTGCTGATAACCAATCGCCACCGCAGCGGTCCTCGATAGTACGAACTGTTCTCTGA
>DLOY01000083.1:15208-23600 GCA_002478545.1 Micrococcales bacterium UBA7472 | reverse complement strand
GCGAGCCTTTAGTTCCTCTCTCTCAACTGAAACCCCAATCCAAAGCGTGGGTCGATAGCTCTTGGGCTCAGGCAACTGGGACTGATATGGGGATTTCGTGATTTCAATGACCTCGAGAGCCCTAATGACTCGACGAATATTCTGGGCGGGAATTCTCGAAGCAGTAATCGGATCCTTTTCACTAAGTCGGTCATGCAAAGTTGTTCCACCCAGTTCCTCTGCCTCGCGCTCGAGCCGGGTTCGTATTTCAGGATCCGTGGGCGCGAACTCCAGCTCATCTAGGGCAGCGGCAAGGTAAAACATGCTTCCCCCGACCACAATCGGTACAGCTCCCCTAGCCAAGATGTCATCAATAGCGCCTCTAGCTATCGCCTTGTATTGAACCGCCGACATTTCCTGATCGGGGGTGATTACATCGAAAAGGTGATGCGGGAACTCTGAGCGCTCGGCCTCACTTAGCTTCGCTGTGCCGATGTTCATGTGTGAATAGAGCTGCATTGCGTCAGCATTGACAATCTCGGGTCTGAGGCCATCTTTGGCCAATGTCCTAGCCAAATCAATTGCCAGCGCTGTCTTCCCACCGGCGGTAGGGCCAACTATCGCGATTACTTCAAAGGGCACGAGAGCTTCTAATTGGAATTCCCAGTGTGACTTTTCCAGATCCTGGAGTTGGGGCACCGCAGCTCTCTAGCTGCCTTCGATCGTGAGCATCTCCCCCTCGAGTTCGCCTCAGCTCATAAGTCGAGCTTTCGGTTACATCTGCCACCAGGTGATAGGGGGCCGCTTGCGTTACCGTGACTGTGACCAGATCGCCAGGACGAGGCGCCTCGTGGCCCTGTGGAATCTCAAAGTGCACCAAGCGATTATCGCGGCCACGGCCAGACATGCGATTTGTCTGCGCATCCTTTCGACCCTCACCCGTGGCAACCAATACCTCAACATCTGAGCCAATCAACGCCTGATTTTCCTCCCACGCAATCTGGTTCACCAGAGCGAGTAGTCGCTCGTATCGCTCTTGAACCACCTCCTTGGGAAGCTGACCTGTCATGTCCGCCGCTGGGGTGCCCGGACGTTTGGAGTACTGGAACGTGAACGCCGCACTGAATCGGGATTTGCGGACAACCTCCATGGTCTGCTCAAAATCTTCTTCGGTCTCGCCAGGGAAGCCAACGATTATGTCGGTGGTTATGGCCGCCCCAGGTATTGCGGCCCGAACTCGGTCGAGGATGCCCAGATACTTATCGGATCGGTAGCTTCTTCGCATCTGCTTGAGAATCCGATCCGACCCCGATTGCAACGGCATGTGCAGCTGCGGCATCACGTTCGGAGTTTCGGCCATAGCCAAAATCACGTCATCTGTAAACGCAGCTGGGTGAGGTGAGGTGAATCGAACGCGCTCAAGACCATCAATTCGACCGCAGGCACGCAGCAACTTGGCGAATGCCCCCTTATCACCGAACTCAACACCATAGGTGTTCACATTTTGACCAAGTAGCGTAACCTCTACGGCACCATCAGCAACGAGGGCCTCCACTTCAGCCAGGATCTCACCGGGACGACGGTCCTTCTCCTTACCGCGCAGGGACGGAACGATGCAAAAGGTGCAGGTGTTGTTGCAGCCAACGGAGATGGACACCCATCCGGCGTATGCCGAATCGCGCTTGGTGGGAAGGGTGGACGGGAAAACCTCTAGAGACTCGAGAATTTCAACCTGAGCCTCGCGATTATGGCGAGAGCGCTCCAAAAGGGCAGGCAACGAACCCATGTTGTGAGTTCCGAAAACGACATCAACCCAAGGGGCTTTTTTGATGATTGTGTCCTGATCCTTCTGGGCCAGGCAACCGCCAACAGCGATTTGAAGGTTGGGATTTGCCTCCTTCTTCGGTAGCAACAGCCCCAGGTTTCCGTAAAGCTTGTTGTCTGCGTTTTCGCGCACGGCACAGGTGTTGAAGACGACTAAGTCAGCGTCCGGACCCTCCGCCTTGGCATAGCCCGCACTCTCCAATAGGCCAGAAATGCGTTCAGAGTCATGAACGTTCATCTGACACCCGTAGGTGCGAACTTCATAGGTAAGAGTCATAACGGGGAGATTTTACTCTGACGCTAGTGCGCTGGCGATGGCTCGTCGAACAATCTCACCATCGAAGCCACGCCTCAAAAGAAAACCCTGCAACCGTCTTTGCTTTATTGCATGGTCGAGTTGAGATAACGCTCGAATCCGTTTTTGAGCCAAGCCAAGTGCCAGCTCGTATTCCGCATCTCGATCAATGTCCGCCAAAGCCCGAGAGGAAATCTCGTCACTCACACCTTTTTGTCTCAGTTCACGGCGCAATACTGATTTAGATTTTCCGCCACATGCGATTCGACCGGCCACAAATGCCCTGGCATACGCTTCATCGTCAATCAGCTGAGCTTCGGTAAAGCGAAGAATTACCTCGTCCGCAATCTCGAGTGGTATTTCACGCTTTTGGAGCACCTGACGCAATTGGTGCTCAGTCTTCATAGAACGAGAAAGCTGGTGCAACAGGACATTTTTAGCCCGCTGCACCAGCTTTTCATCAGACATCTTTAGTTGTTGGCTGCCTTTGGAACCGAAGGCTCAGCAGGAAGATCCGCTACGGCCCTTGGAACTCCAATACCTAGCTTTACCTTGATCTTCTGCTCGATTGTGTCTGCTACCTGTGGATTCTCCTTCAGGTAGTTTCTCGCGTTCTCTTTACCCTGCCCTAGCTGGTCACCATCGAAGGTATACCAGGCTCCGGATTTCTTGACGATCTCGTGCTCAACTCCGAAATCAATCAGGCTTCCCTCGCGAGAGATGCCCTCACCGAACATAATGTCGAATTCTGCCTGCTTGAAAGGTGCTGCCAGCTTGTTCTTTACGACCTTTACACGAGCTCGGTTACCAACTGCATCCTGGCCATCCTTCAGTGTTTCAATTCTGCGAATGTCTAAGCGAACCGAAGCATAGAACTTCAGTGCCTTACCGCCAGAGGTGGTCTCAGGGGAGCCGAAGAAAACTCCAACCTTCTCGCGCAACTGGTTGATAAAGATCGCTGTGGTTTTGGTGTTGCTCAGGGCACCAGTCAGTTTACGTAGTGCCTGAGACATCAAACGTGCCTGTAGACCTACGTGAGCATCGCCCATTTCGCCCTCGATTTCAGCTCTAGGAACCAGTGCGGCAACCGAGTCGATAACGATGATGTCGATGGAACCGGAGCGAATAAGCATGTCGGTAATTTCAAGCGCTTGCTCTCCGGTGTCAGGTTGGGAGACCAAGAGGGCATCGACGTCAACACCCAGCTTCTTGGCATACTCGGGGTCCAATGCGTGTTCAGCATCAATGAAGGCAGCGATGCCACCGTTGCGCTGAGCGTTGGCAATTGCATGGAGTGCAACAGTGGTCTTACCTGAGGATTCAGGACCGTAGATCTCAACAATTCGGCCCTTCGGAAGGCCGCCAATGCCCAAGGCGACATCCAGAGCAATAGAGCCAGTTGGAATTGACTCGATAGGAGCGCGCTCCTCGGTACCCAATCGCATGACCGAGCCCTTACCAAATTGGCGGTCAATTTGAGCCAGAGCAGTCTCTAGCGCCTTTTCTCTGTCTGAAGCACTTGGCATTCTGTCCTCTTTTCGCTGGGTGAAGCTTGTGCAAAGAACCTAACCTTTGCCTCTGACATTTACTTTCTTCTGATTCTCACTGTGGAAAACTCAAAAGCTTTTGTCCTGTGCAAAGACTAATGCCATTCGAACAAAATTTCGAATGGCATTAGTCGGCGTGTCTTTTTGGTTTGTTCTTACCGAGCCAGCGCTCCTTTGGAACACCTTGAGATCGGCAAATCGCCAGCCAAACAATCCTGGGTTCTTCGCCGGCATCGAGAAGCTGGCGCGGAGTCAAGTCTGAGAACTCAGTCAGCCTGGTATCGCTCAGCAGCACCGAAGCGAGACCGTCGCCAAACTCATCTCTGAGCAGGCTGTGGAATTGGCTGAGCTTCACTACCTTGAAATCAGCGACGCTTCGGTGACAAAGGCGTCTGGCACAGTGTCTGGGATGTAAGTGTCGTCCAGGTAGATGCCCTCTATGGCCGCTACACGATCGGAAACCTCGCGCATCACAACTGATAGTGGTACCTCTAGGGCATCTGCCACTGAGGCAAGGATCTCCGAAGATACCTCTTTTTGACCGCGCTCCACCTCGGACAAATAACCCAGCGCCACAGATGCGCGAGCAGCTACCTGACGCAAGGTCTGTCCGCGACGAAGTCGGTGAGTTCTGAGAACATCACCGATTTCTTGTCTTACTAGTACCAAGGTTCCTCCAAGCAAATAACCTATCGGGTTACTACACAAAAGCTAAACTGCGCGTCTGAATGTTTCCTGAAGCTAAACCCTAAAAACGCTCAAGCTCTTCCCGCAATAGCGCCAAAGCGGCACTTGCAGTCTGTTCAGCGATCTCAATCCGGGTTCCTGCGAGCTTGAGACTCGAAGCCCGCCCGCCTTGGGCCGAGGCAACTCCGATGAAGACGAGCCCCGGCGGGTTTGCTCCAACTGACTCTGGGCCTGCAACTCCGGTTGCCGAGACTGCCACCACATGCTCGACGTTCAACTGGTTTGCCTCTGCAAATTTCGCCCGAGCGCCTTTAGCCATTTGGATTGCAACTTCGGGGTCTACTGCAGTTCTCTGAGCAAGCAAATCGGGTGCCACTGCCAAAAGGCCAGACTTCGATTTATTTGTGTAGCTAACAATAGACCCGAGAAAAACTTTGGAGGATCCGGGTGAATTTGTAATCTCGGTTGCTATTCTCCCGGCAGTCAATGACTCAGCCGCACAGAGAAACACCCCTTTAGATTGGGCCAGAGCTATCAGGTTCATCGGCTGGGAAGAAGATATCGGATTCCGGTGTACCAGGTCACGGCAACAGTGAAGAGCATCACGGCAAACACAAAGGTTTGATACCAAGACCCCAAGAAATCGAACGGTGCAATCGCAAGCGAGATCGCGACGATTTGCAAAACCGTCTTGAACTTTCCGCCCCCTGAGGCGGCTAGTACTCTCTTGTTCGCTATCGCCAGTCGATAAACCGTGATCCCGATCTCTCGCACCAAAATCGCAATCGTGATCCACCATGGAACCGCCTCGACGATTGAGAGTGCGATGAGTGATCCCGAAAGCAAAGCCTTATCTGCAATTGGGTCCAAAAGCTTTCCAAGGTTGGTGACTAGGTTGCGTCGTCTGGCAATCGCACCATCGATACCGTCGGTTGAAGCAGCCAATATCAGTAGCACTAGCGCTATAAATCGACCAATCTCACTGTCCCAAAGTGCCAGCATGAGCCAAAGAACTACCGGAACTATGGCGATTCGAGCTCCGGTTATCAAGTTGGGTGTCTGACGATAAAGGAAGGATTTAGAAGTCATCTTTCCTTCCAGTTAGCTCCCAAGCATCCTCATCTGGTTCATCATCCGGGGAATCCCCTACAAACACAGCGGAACTTGCTCCGGTCAGCTTAGCCAAGAAGGCTGGGAGTTCATCTGGCTTGAGAAGAACGTCTCTTGCCTTTGAGCCCTCTGAGGGTCCGACCACTCCCCTGGACTCTAGAAGGTCCATCAGGCGTCCAGCTTTAGCAAAGCCAACTCGAAGCTTTCTTTGGAGCATAGAGGTCGAACCGAACTGCGAGTTCACAATCAAGTCAGCAGCCGCAAGAAGCAGTTCCAGATCATCACCAATGTCGCTGTCGACAACCTTGGATTGGGCTGGGGCGGCAACATCGTTTCGGTACTCTGGCTCCATCTGCTGCTTGACGTGGTCCACCACACGATGAAGTTCATCCTCTGAAACCCAAGCCCCCTGAACGCGCACGGGCTTATTTGAACCCATTGGTGAAAACAGGGCATCGCCTTGTCCGACGAGTTTCTCGGCACCAGGCTGATCCAAAATCACTCGAGAGTCGGTCACCGAGGATACTGAGAAGGCCAACCTGGAGGGTACGTTCGCCTTTATCAGACCAGTCACGACATCTACCGATGGGCGCTGAGTCGCTAGCACGAGATGAATACCTGATGCTCTCGCTAGCTGTGTAATTCTCACGATCGAATCTTCCACATCCCTAGGAGCAACGATCATCAGATCCGCGAGCTCGTCCACGACCACCAGCAGGTAGGGGTAAGGCTGCAATTCACGCTTGGATCCCTCTGGGACCTTCACCTGGCCAGCGACAATAGCTCTGTTGAAGTCATCAATGTGCTTGAAGCCAAACGAGGCCAAATCGTCATAACGTGAGTCCATCTCTTTAACCACCCACTGCAATGCTTCAGCAGCTTTTTTTGGGTTGGTGATGATTGGAGTCACGAGGTGTGGCACCCCTTGATAGACCGCCAGCTCAACTCTTTTGGGGTCAATCAAAACCATGCGAACCTCGGCCGGCTTGGCGCGCATGAGGATCGATGTGATCATCGAATTAACAAAGGATGATTTACCCGCACCGGTGGCACCAGCAACCAAAAGGTGAGGCATCTTCGCAAGGTTGGCAACGAGGTAGCCACCTTCAACATCTTTACCCACTCCGATTGTCAGCGGGTGTGTCGATGCCGCTGCATTCTTTGAGCGCAACACATCACCCAGCGATACAGTCTCGCGGTCGGTGTTGGGTATCTCAATACCGATTGCACTCTTGCCGGGGATCGGAGCAAGGATACGCACTTCGTTAGATGCCACGGCATAAGAAATGTTGTTTGTAAGGCGAGTTACCGCCTCCACCTTCACCCCTGGAGCCAGCTCAACCTCATAACGGGTAACTGTTGGGCCGCGCTGGAAACCAGAGACTCTCGCCTGAACATCAAATTCTTTGAAGACATCATCGATGGCGGCAACAATTTGATCATTCACCGCTGTCTTTGCCTTTGGTGGGGTTCCAGCCGCCAGAACACCCAGAGACGGCAAAGTGTAGGGGCGCTGCGCTCTCGGTCTTGGCGCTACCGGCTCATCGGCAACGACATCAATTGGCTCGGTAACGCCCTCTTCCACCTCATTGAACTCAAGTGAGTCAACTGGGTCTGGACTCGAGACGACATCGAGTTCCTCTGTAATGAACTCGTCGATGTCTTGCACCACCGGCGTCTCAAAAGCTGGCTTTTCACTCTTGGCGTTATTCCACCAGGAGGACTTGGTTCCATCGAATGCATCAGAGGCTTCGGGCTTAGCTTTGGCCCCGAACAAAAACTCCCCGAACTGCTCGAGCTTGGGCTTGATTTGATTCGGTGGCGTGCCGGTCATAATCAAAATTGACACCAGACCGAGCAGAGCCAGCAAAGGCACGGCTCCCCAGTGCGTTAGCACAGATACCAGCGGCTCCCCCAGGACCCAACCGAATAGCCCCCCAGCCTCAGCGAGCCCCATCGCACCGTCACGATTTGGCGCAGGTCTACCCGCGAAGATGTGAAAAAAGGCGGCAACTACAGAGAGAAAGAGCCAGAATCCAACTGCGAATCTCGAACTGTCTCGGACCGAAGCCGGGTGTCTAAACAGATATAACGAGTAGACAAAAAATACGGCTGGTAAGGCAAACGCTACCGAGCCAAACAACAGGCCGAAGCTGAACGCGTGCAGCACTTGAGCCCATGACTCGTTGATCAAGAACCAGGCAAATAACGCACCGAAAACTGATAGCAGGAAGACAAAAAACGGCGCTCCATCGCGACGGTCCTCTGCCGCAAGCTTTTCCGTGCTAAAGGCGCGAACTAAGCCACCGAGCCCATGTGCCAGCAACATGTAAAAACGACCTAGGTTCTTTCCAAAACTCCCCTGGGATTTTGCCTGCGCGGCAACCTTGGCAGGGCGACGCGCAGCTGGCTTACGCGTTGCTGGGGGCTTTCTTTGAACCATGGGAAAAAGGTAGCAATCAAGCGGGCAAAAACCGCTTAGGCGCTACCTGTTTGAGTGAACAACCACCGGGATAATCATGGGTTTGCGACGATGCGCCTTTGCCACCCAAGTACCTATAGTTCGCCTGATGACCTGCTGCAGCTGGTAGGTGTCTCGAATCCCATCTTGGGCAGCCTCGGCCAGCGCCTTCTCAATTGCAGGTTTTATGTCATCAAACACGTGGTCTTCTTCAGCATATGCGCGAGCCCTAATCTCTGGACCCTCGATAACTTTGCCGGTTTGGGGGTCTACGACAGCAAATATCGTGATGAACCCCTCGGCAGCCAAAATGCGACGATCCTTTAGATCTTCCTCGGTAATCTTGCCGACAGTCTTGCCGTCGACGTAGAGCATGTTGCACTCAATCTGACCCACGACATCCGCGATGCCATCGCTGAGATCAACCACAGCGCCATCTTCAACCACCAGCACCCGCTCAGGGGAAATTCCGGTTTGAATAGCAAGGTT
>DLOY01000083.1:6712-15093 GCA_002478545.1 Micrococcales bacterium UBA7472 | reverse complement strand
GAGACGTGAACCTTGGCATTGCCCTTGTGAACCACATTGGCACCGAGTTTTGTGAGGCCGTCAATTACCCGGTAAACCGCATTCTCATTTCCAGGAATTAGTGAGCTAGCGAGCAGCACGGTGTCACTTGGCCCAATTGAAATTTGATGGTCACGGTTTGCGATTCTTGATAGCACCGCCATTGGCTCACCCTGCGAGCCGGTCGACATGAAAACGACCTGGTGATCCGCGAGGTTATCCACTTCCTTTAGATCCACAATCGCACCCGATGGAACGTTCAAAAAACCCAGCTCACTCGCAATGGCCATGTTTCTGACCATCGACCTGCCGACAAATGCCACGCGTCGGCCGTTTGCAACCGCAGCGTCAATCACCTGCTGAACTCGGTGCACGTGGGAGGAAAAAGACGCCACCACAACCTTGCCCGGTGTCTTGGCAATCACTGATTCGATGACTGGCCCGATCTCCCGTTCAAGCGGAGTAAAACCCGGCACATCGGCGTTCGTGGAGTCAACCATGAACAGGTCCAGTCCAGCTTCACCAATTCGAGCAAAGGCCCGCAAATCCGTCACGCGACCGTCCAAAGGAAGCTGATCCATCTTGAAATCACCCGTGTTCAAAACATTGCCAGCGGCGGTTCTGATCACGACGGCA
Source organism: Micrococcales bacterium UBA7472 (assembly GCA_002478545.1). GTDB lineage: Bacteria > Actinomycetota > Actinomycetes > Actinomycetales > Microbacteriaceae > Aquiluna. The sequence continues at coordinate 14,439 of DLOY01000083.1, read as the reverse complement.
AGCGCGTCGGGAATGGAGTGATTGACTGCCACGAACTCCAGCTCGAAAGGACCAAGTCTTTCAACCTGCCCCTCCTTCACTGTCATCGAATATGGCGTAATGCGGTGCTCCTTGAGCTTGGCTTCAACGAGCGCAAGCGTGAGCGTGGAGCCGATCAGCGGGATATCGGATCGCATTGATAGCAGGTATGGAACGCCGCCGATGTGGTCCTCGTGACCGTGAGTCAGAACGCATCCAATTACGCGATCGAGCTTGTCCTCGAGGTAGCTCAAATCCGGCAGGATCAGGTCAACACCAGGCTGAGTCTCCTCTGGAAAGAGAACACCGCAGTCAACGATCAAAATTTGGGAGTCGATCTCAAACACTGTCATGTTGCGACCGATTTCGCCCAGCCCTCCCAGCGGGATAATCCTGAGGGTTCCGGGCTGAAGCTTCGCTGGTGTTTGCACTAGCGAGTGGTCCCTGCCACCTTGGGCAAAGCGCCTCCAGCAGCGGCGTTTCGGTCGGGTCGGAAGTTATTGAAGCTCAACCCTGGAACGCTCACCACCTGGTCGATGCCGTTTTCGATGGCAGCAGCTTCATGGTCCTCTGGTCCAACAAGGGGCAGTCGGACCCTCGGGGAGTTGATCAGCCCTAGTCCATGCAGCACATACTTTGCTGCCACGGTTCCTGGGACGTGGGTCATGATTGCACGCTGAAGTGGTTCGAGCGCATTGTGAACCTTTAGTGCGGCGTGAAAATCGTTGGCGTTGGTGGCATCAATCATGGCTCGGTAGGCGTGCGGCGCAATATTCGCGGTTACGCCAATCAATCCGGTTGCACCGAGTGCAACGTGAGCGAGGACATTTGAGTCATCACCCGAAAAATACATCAAGCCGGTTTCCAACATCAGTCTCGAGGCCTGCGCCAAATCACCCTTGGCATCCTTGATGGCAACGATGTTTGGGTGCTTAGCAGCACGGTGGAAAGTGTCATAAGAAATAGCCACCCCAGTTCTTCCGGGGATGTCGTAAAGAATTACCGGCAGGTCAGTGGCATCAGCAATCAACCTGAAGTGAGTAAGGATGCCAGCCTGAGTTGGCTTGTTGTAATAGGGAGTTACAACCATTACTCCGTCGGCTCCAGCCTTCTCGCTGGCCTTGTATAGCTGAATTGCATGCGCGGTTTCATTGGAGCCACCACCGGTGATGATTTTGGCGCGGCCGGCGGAGACTGACTTACCAACCTCAACCAACTTGATCTTTTCGGCATCAGTGAGAGTCGAGGTCTCTCCGGTGGTACCGGTCACCACAACACCGTCAGCACCATTGGAGATGACGTAGTCGATGTGCTTTTCAGTGGCATCCCAGTCGACTTCACCATCGGCGGTCATGGGCGTCACTAAAGCGACCAATACCTGGCCGAACAAATCCTTTTGATGCATTGGTTCAGCCTACCTAAGAGCAGTTGGAACCGGAAACTACTAATCTGAAGCAATGCGCCAAAGTCGGCTCTGGGTCGAGCCCTTCAATCCCCGCTCGCTTAGCGCTAATTTTCTAGCCGGCCTTACCGTGGCAATCGTTGCCCTCCCCCTAGCACTCGGATTTGGGATTGCAGCTGGGTTGGGTGCCAGTGCAGGCATAATCAGCGCAGTGATAGCCGGGCTAATCGCAGCCGCGTTTGGCGGTAGCCGCTTTCAGGTCTCCGGGCCAACCGGAGCGATGACCGCGGTACTTATTCCCATCGTTCACCAATACGGCATTGAAGCCACCTACGCGGTCGGTTTCATCGCCGGTGTCTTTCTGGTACTCGCTGCACTCGCGCGGGTGGGAAAGTACATCCACCGCCTACCCGATTCGCTGGTCGAAGGTCTCACCGCTGGTATCGCTCTGGTTATTGCGCTGCAACAAGTGGCGTTCGTGCTTGGAGTTGAAACCATCTCTGAGGAGCGGATTTGGCTGTCCGCATGGCGTGAACTGGAACTTTGGGTCACAGAACCTACTGCAACAGCCCTAGCAGTCGGAGGCTCGGTAATTGCCGTGAACGTGATTGGGGCTCGATTCTTTCCAAGACTGCCGCTTGCTCTCTTTAGCGTGGTGGTAGCAACTGCGGTCACCTGGGCCCTGAGACTCGAAATTGACTTGATTGGTGAGCTTCCCAGATTCGATCTCACTCCATCACTTGGGTTTTTGGAGGGCCAGGAGCTAGCGCTGCTCATTGCCCCCGCATTCTCTGTGGCGCTTCTGGCTGCCCTGGAGTCGCTTCTGAGTGCGAAGATTGCAGACCGGATGAAGGCCGATGGTTCTGCTCACATACCCAGCCGAGAGCTTTTAGGCCAAGGGCTGGCAAACCTAATTACCCCGCTTTTTGGGGGTGTGCCAGCCACCGCAGCATTAGCTCGAACCGCAGTCAATGTTCGTGCCGGAGCAACCAATCCCCTGGCAGCAATTTTCCACGCGCTAATACTCGCTGCGTTTGTGCTTGTGCTGGCGGAGTGGGTTTCCATGATCCCCCTAGCCGCACTTGGTGGGGTGCTTGTCGCGACGGCCTGGAAAATGGTCCACGTTGAGAATCTAAGAGTGCTGTTCAAGAAGTCGACCGCCGACGCGGCAATCTTGACCGTCACCATGCTCACAGCAGTGCTAGTCGACCTGATTGCAGCGGTGATCGTGGGAATCGTGCTGACGCTAGCTCTTGGAAAGCGACGCGGTTAGGGAGCGACGCGACCGTTCTCATTGAAAGCTTGGTAGCTAAGCGGCATGAGCTCTGCCCAAAACTCTTCCATCTTGTCTGCAACCATCTCAATCTCGCGCTGCGGGAAGGATGGGAAGTGAGTCCCTTCACGTTTGGTGCGAAGGCTCAGGAAGTTCATCAAAGAGCGTGAGTTCATAGTGACATACATGCTCGAGTAGATGTTCAGCGGCAACACGATGCGCGCCACCTCCCTGGCAACACCAGCCTCAAGCATCCTCTGGTAAGCCTCATACGCCGCACGAACCACGGCCTGGGTTTCCTGAGTGACCAGCGCGGTCTGCTCAGCCGTGCCATCCTCAAATTCGTAATGGCCAGGCTTACCAACCTGGATCAGCTTGCGTTCTGGACCAGGAACGTAGAAGACCGGACGAAGCTCGCGGTAACGACCAGACTCCTCGTTGTAACTTGCAATGCGGTGACGCATGAACTCTCGGAATACAAAGATTGGCGCCTGAACATAAAAGGTCATCGAGTTGTGCTCAAAGGGAGAACCGTGACGATCACGCATCAGGTAGTTGATCAACCCCTTGTCGCGCTTTTGCATCTCTGCATCGGTCGCCTTGGCACCCTCCAGGGTTTGCTCACCCTGGGTAGAAACTCGAGCGGCGAATAGCACGTCGGAGTCAGATGCGCTGGAGCGCACAAGCTCAACGGTTACGTCTGAGCGGAATTCAATTTCGGTCACGCCCAAAGCCTAAGGTTTTTTGTGTCGTAAAAAAGCGCAACACTCCGTTTTGCCATCCAGCCATCGCTTAGCCTTGCGGGGTGGAACTCAATTTCTCTAGCTGGGCCGTAATTGCCCTGCTCGGTCTGGCAACCTTGCTGGGGATTGGGTTCAAGCTTTTTTCCGGCCGCGGCAGGTCGATAACCAAATCTGAGGCAATCGACCTGAGCAAGCTTCGGGCTGTGAAATCAGGCGTGCCGGTGAAGGCTTTTGGCAAGAAGGCAACTCTTTTGCAGTTCTCAACCGAGTTCTGCTCTATCTGCCCTGGGGTTGCAAGGCACCTATCTCAGCTCGAGTACCGACACGGGGGTCTTCTGCACCTCGAGGTCGACATCACCAATCGACTGGATCTGGCTGCACATTTTCAAATCAGCCAAACCCCAACAGTGTTTATCCTTGACTCCGAGGGAGAAATCCGATTCAGAGTTTCCGGTGCCCCAAAGCCCGGAGTTATTCAGCAAGAACTAGCAAAACTAGGAGCAATATGAGCGAGTTAAAAAGAATTGATCCACGAGGCCCAAGATTCGGAGCTGCAATCACCTCGGTGCTGGCTCTGATTGCGTTTGCTCAGTCCCAGCAAACCTATTTGTTCGGTGCACCTTGGATCGTGCTGCTATTTGTGCTGTTCGCGTGGAGCGTCTTCTCTCCTAAGTCACACCCGTATGGCCTGATTTTCCAGAAATTCGTGAGACCAAGACTTGCATCCCCGAAGGAACTTGAGGACCCAAGACCACCTCAGTTTGCTCAAAAGGTTGGCTTTGGGTTCTCGATTTTGGGAGTAATTGGAGTTTTGTTTGCGCCAATTCTGATCCCAATCAGTGCTGCGTTTATCTTCATTGCCGCGTTCCTAAATGCATTCTTCGGACTGTGCCTCGGCTGCCAGATGTACCTGGGGCTGAGAAGAATCGGGATTATTCGCTCTTAGTGATTGCCTGACGCATTGCTGCCCTGGCTCTTCGCCGGTCTCCAGCGGCTTCGTAAGCCTCGGCCAACAGTAGCCAGTCCTGCCAGCTGTCTTTGAAGTCTGCTTTGACGCGGTGAAACTCGCGTTCAGCAGACTCTTTAGTGGCTCTGCCCGATGGCCGAAGCTCAAGCTGTAGCTCATTTAGTCCCTCGGCCATGGCGCGCGAGATCAATCGCTGCGACCTAAGACCAAATTGCAACTCTCGATAGAGGGCCCAGGCTGCAACTAGCGGAAAGACCAACATTCCCGCACCCATCAGCTTTGCTATCCAATTTGAATCAGCAAGCAGGGTGAGGGCCCGCCCGGTCATCAAATATAGATAGACGAGGGTGAGCAGGGTCATGATTCCGACCCAGATTTTCGTGGTCAATTAGAGCCCTAAGACCTTGTCCAGACCGACATGAAGACCAGTAGCCTGCTTTGCAAATTCGATGCTCAAGAGAATGCCCTTGGCGTATGCCTGATGCGAAATAACTTCATGAGACAGGGTGGTTAGCTCACTGTCAGCACCGAAGTAGACATCCTGCTTTGCCGAAACGCCTTTCAGTCGCAGCGAGTGAATTGGCACGCCGGCCACAACGTCACCCCTGGCGACCTGGTCGACACCTGGAATTAGTGGTTGCGGCAATCCTTTGCGGGCCTGATGAATCAGCTCTGCGGTTCTAACAGCAGTTCCAGAGGGGGAATCAACCTTGCCCTCGTGGTGAGCCTCAACGATCTCAATCGAGTCGAAATACCTTGCGGCCACTGTGCTGAAGTGTTGTATCAGCATTGATCCCACAGAGAAGTTTGGGATCACAACTGCGGATGCAGCAGGGTGCTGCGCGAGCCTGGCTTCAAGAATCTGCAGCTTGGACTCTGACCAGCCGCTGGTCCCGACAACGACTTTCAGATCGTTTGAAATTGCGAACTCCACTAGCTCAGGGCTTGCAGACGGCAGCGTGAAATCAACCACTACATCCGCGCCGAGCATTTGCTCTTTCGGAGTGCTGGAGTTCAAGGCTGCGTGAAGCTTCAGATTCGGATCGGTATCGATCAGATCCAGCGCAAGTTTGCCCATACGCCCGGTTCCCAGAACTGCAACTGAAGTCATGGCAAAACCCTATCAACCAACTAGCTAAGTCCCTTGAGCGATTTGCCAACAGCTACCAGGGTCGGTTCGGCACTGAAGACACGATTGGCGACAGCAATAATCTGATCCCTGGTAACCGCCCTGAACCTGTGCATCACCTCGGAGATGGACAAATATTCACCGGTGCCAATCTCAGCCGCCAGTAGTCGATTCATGCGAGCCAGCGGAGATTCGAAGCGTAGAGCTAATCCCCCCGAAATGTTTCCCAGCGCTAGCTCCAGCTCGGAGGCCGTGATTCCGCCAGAAACCACCTTTTGAACCTCAGAGCGCATGAGTTCTGTGACCAGCTTGGCATTCTCCTCACTGGTTCCGGCGTAAACGCCAAAGTAGCCAGCATCCGAGTAACCCTGTTGATAGCAGTAGGTGGAGTAAGCCAGTCCACGCTCTTCACGAATCTCCTGGTAAAGCCGAGATGACATGCCGCCACCGAGCACTGTGCTGAGAATCCCGAGGGCGAAGCGATCAGGGTCTGAGGCATTGAGTGACTGGTAACCAAGTAGCACATTGGCCTGAGCCACGTCCTTTTTGATAATGCGCTTGGTCTCAGGCTTGGGAAGCTCCATCGCCTGCTGCGATCTTCGCTGCTCAGGTAGGGCTGACCCAGTCCAGCCAATTCGATTTAGTTCGGCCTCGACCAGCTCCACCACGCGCTCGTGGGAGACACCGCCGGCGACCGTAATGACTAGGTTTTGCGGAGCGTAGTGCTGTTTGTAATAGGTGAAGACCGACTCGCGATCGACCGCGTTGATGGTTTCGACCGTGCCACCAATAGGTCGACCCAGATCTAAACCTGGAAGCAGTGCCTCGGAGAGATTCTCGTGGGCCACATCCTCGGGATCGTCCTCGTTCATGGCGAGTTCTTCAAGAATGACTGTGCGCTCAACATCAAAATCATGGCCATCGATCTTGGCGCTTGAAAACATATCGAGAATCAGGTCCAGCGCTAGCGGCAGTGCTGCGTTTTCAACCCTGGCGTAGTAGCTGGTGTACTCCTTGGCAGTGGCGGCATTCGACGACCCACCAACGGAGTCAAAGGCAATCGAGATATCTCTGGCAGATCTGCGCTCGGTTCCTTTGAACAGCAGGTGCTCCAGGAAGTGGGTTGAGCCAAAGTGCCCGCCAGTCTCATCTCGGGAACCGACGGCAACCGAAGCTGCCACAGCGACGGAGGGTGCACCGAGCATCTCCTCGGTCAAAATGCGAACACCGCTAGGCAGCACGGTCTTGCAGACGCGTGCCGCCTCAGCGGTGAACTCGATTGAATCTCTAAGCGGTAGAAGCAAGGTCTACTACTCGGCAGCTTCCTCGACAACAGGGCTGAGCGATAGCTTGCCACGGTCGTCGATCTTGGTGATCTCAACCTGAAGCTTCTGTCCAACCTCAAGAACATCCTCGACGTTCTCCACGCGCTTGCCGCCTGAGATCTTCTTCAACTCTGAAACGTGAAGCAGACCATCCTTGCCAGGCATCAGCGATACGAAGGCGCCGAAGGTCGCTAGCTTGACAACGGTGCCCAAGAAGCGCTCGCCAATCTCTGGCACGTGCGGGTTGGCGATCGCGTTGATAGCTGCCTTGGCTGCATCAGCTGCTGGGCCGTTGGTTGCACCGATGTAGACAGTGCCATCGTCCTCGATCGAGATCTCAGCTCCAGTGTCTTCCTGAATCTGGTTGATCATCTTGCCCTTAGGACCAATGACCTCACCGATCTTGTCGACAGGGATCTTCACTGCAATAACGCGAGGAGCGTATGGTGACAGCTCGTCTGGCTCATCAATCGCCTCCTGCATGACGTCAAGGATGTAGGTTCTAGCATCCTTGGCCTGCTTTAGCGCTTTGGCCAATACCGAGGCTGGAATACCGTCAAGCTTGGTGTCTAGCTGAATAGCGGTCACAAAGTTGCGAGTTCCAGCCACCTTGAAGTCCATGTCACCCAGTGCGTCCTCGGCACCGAGAATGTCGGTGAGAGCTGCGTACTCGGTCTTGCCATCAACGGTGTCAGAGATCAGACCCATTGCGATACCGGCAACTGGAGCGCGCAGTGGCACACCAGCGTTTAGTAGCGAAAGAGTCGAAGCACAAACCGAACCCATAGAGGTAGAACCGTTTGATCCGAGAGCCTCAGAAACCTGACGGATGGCGTATGGGAACTCCTCGCGGGTTGGTAGCACTGGAAC
>DLOY01000083.1:986-6601 GCA_002478545.1 Micrococcales bacterium UBA7472 | reverse complement strand
GTGGAGTAAGGCGGGAAGTTGTAGTGGTGCATGTAGCGCTTTGAGGTCTCAGGGCTCAGCGAGTCAATCTGCTGCTCCATCTTGAGCATGTTCAAGGTAGTAACGCCGAGGATCTGGGTCTCACCGCGCTGGAAGATTGCAGAGCCGTGAGTTCTTGGAATAACTGCGACCTCTGCATCAAGGGCACGAATGTCGGTCAGACCTCGGCCATCGATACGGATGCCCTCTTTGAGAACACGAGTACGCATTACCTTCTTGGTAACCGACTTATATGCGGCTGAGAACTGAAGCATCTGCTCCTCGGACAGGGAAGCTGCTAGCTCCTCCTTGACCTTTGCCTTGAGCTCGTCGTCTGCCTCCTGACGCTGCTGCTTGTCAGCAATCTGGTAGACCTTTGCTAGTTCTGCACCGGCCGCCTTCTCCACAGCTGCGTAAACCTCATCGGTGTATGGCAGGAATACCGGGTACTCAGCGGTTGGCTTTGCGGCAACCTTGGCCAGCTCGACCTGAGCGCGAACCAATTCCTTGATGAATGGCTTAGCCGCCTCAAGACCCTCAGCGACGATCTCCTCGGTTGGTGCAATGGCACCGCCGGCGATTAGGTCCCAGCTGGTCTCAGTGGCCTCGGCCTCAACCATCATGATGGCTACGTCTTCCTTGCCGCCCTCGAAAACTACGCGACCGGCAACAACCATGTCGAACACGGCGCTTGCGAGCTGTGAGTGCTTAGGAAATGCAACCCACTGGCCATCGATAAGTGCGACGCGGACACCTGCAACAGGACCTGAGAATGGCAGGCCTGCAAGCTGAGTTGACATCGAAGCGGCGTTGATTGCAACCACGTCGTAGAGCTCGTCTGGCTCAATGGACATCACGGTGACAACTACCTGGATCTCATTACGCAAGCCATCAACGAATGATGGGCGCAGTGGACGGTCGATCAAACGTGCGGCCAGGATGGCCTCGGTGCTTGGGCGACCCTCACGACGGAAGAATGAACCTGGGATCTTTCCCGCCGCGTATGAACGCTCTTCCACGTCAATGGTCAGTGGGAAGAAGTCGAACTGATCCTTCGGCTGCTTGGATGCGGTGGTTGCCGAGAAGAGCATGGTCTCCTCGTCGATGTAAATTGCAGCGGCACCGTTGGCCTGCTGAGCTAGACGACCGGTCTCGAAACGCACAACGCGCTTTCCGAACTTTCCGTTGTCGATGATTGCTTCTGTTGCTTTGATCTCTGGGCCTTCCATAGCCCCTCCTTTATCCTCTTGCGCGCCAATAAAGCGGCGTCAAGCCGCTAGAGCGCTGGAGCTAGGGCGATTGCCCTGATGAGTGCTGGTCGTCAGTAAAAAACCCTGGGTTCTGGCCCCAGAGACTTCCACCGAAGACCCGCCTCGCGAAAACTCCTAGCTGGAGTCTAACAATCCAGTATCAAAAAACCTAGAAATGAAAAGACCCCGGTTTCCCGGGGCCTTTTCAAGTCAAAACTATCGACGCAGTCCTAGTCGCTCAATCAGGGAGCGGTAGCGCGCGATGTCAACCTGCTGTAGGTAGCCAAGTAGACGACGACGCTGACCAACAAGAAGTAGCAGTCCACGACGTGAGTGGTGGTCGTGCTTGTGCTCCTTGAGGTGCTCAGTTAGGTCTGAGATGCGGCGGCTCAGCACTGCAATCTGTACCTCTGGGCTACCGGTGTCACCTGGCTTGGTGGCGTACTCGGCGATGATTTCTGACTTGACCTTTGGGTCCAATGCCATTTGCTGATCCTTTCAATCCGCTGCGCGGCGCAGGCAACCTTGTGTTTCTGCTCTCTTTATCCGCGGCCGTTTCACGGCAACCTGAGAAGTCTAGAGAAAAAACCTGAGTTTGGCTAGGCGGTGGTGCCCTCATCGCCAGGCCCCAGCGGAACTGGCTCAACATACTTGTTGCCGTCGTAGAAGGATCGACTTGGTCTAAGTGCCATGATCAAGAAGATAACGGCGATAGCTAAAGCCAATGCAATTATCGGCAAGATCAAGAAGATCAGAGCAATTAGCTCCTCATAACTTGGCTCAGGCCCCTTCAGATTCATAAGCACCACGAGAGAACCGATGAGTGCGAAAATCCCGTAGGCCAGCGGGATCAACTGAAGGAGCAGCCACTTGGCCGAGAAACCGGCATCGTGAAAGCGACGAGCTGTAACCGAGAGGTTGGGGATAAAGAGGAGCAGTGAAGCGATAGTGGTCAGTGGTGTGGGCTGAGAGAGCACGCCCTCAACGTCCGCCATCCAATCTCCCTGAATCGGGGTGGGGGGCCAGAGCACTGACTCGACAGTCGATAACACCAAGGAGACCAAAAGGGTGAAGAGCACCCAGTACCAGAACTCCGACCGCTTGGCTGCACCCTTGAAGTTGAAGGCATTTCTAAAGCCACTTTGAACCGCATCTACAAAGCTCATGCGTCAATACTCTCCAAAATCTCTCTGGCTGCCAACACGTCATCGTTTATTTGCGCAATCAGTGCATCCAGGGATTCAAACTTGGCCCATGGCCTAATCTGCGCGTGAATCAGCGCGGTGCACTCCTTGTCATAGAGGTCTAGGTCATCACGACCAATCACGTGAGACTCGATAAGCCTTGGGACCTCACCAACTGAATCATTGGTCCCAACCGAATGCGCTGCCGGATATCGCACCCCATCGGCAATCAGCCAGCCAGCATAGACCCCATCCTGGGGCAACAGCCCGATCGAACTTCGAGAGAAGTTTGCCGTTGGAAAACCGATTGTGCGCCCGAGCTTTCGACCGTGCTCGATCATCCCAACAATCTCATGGTCACGACCAAGCAAGAGTGCTGCTGCTGAGACCTTTCCGGTTTGAATTAGTTCTCGAATTAACGTGCTGGAGACCACTCGATTGCCAATTTGAACGGGCGTGACTTCCTTGACTCGGAATCCAAGCTGAGGGCCGAAAGTGCGCAGGTCTTCGATGCTCCCGGCTCCCCCGGATCCAAATCTAAAGCCCTCACCAACAAAAACCATTTGCACGCCACGGGAGAGCTCAGCGCTTGCAAACTCCAAAGCAGAGCGACTAGCCATGTCGGCATCAAAGGGCAGGTTTACCAACACCTCAACACCCAATGACTCCAAAATCTGGGCCTTGCGAGCTGGCGTGAGCAACTCACCTGGAACCTCTTCAGGTCTGAGGGTCAGGTTTGGGTGGCGGTCAAAGCTAATTACGGCTGGAACTAGGTTTGCCTCTTGGCAGTATTCAACAAGTTCATGGATCAGTTGCCGGTGTCCAATGTGAATGCCATCAAATTTTCCGATTGCAACCGCAACTTGGGCAAAGTCTTGCGGGAGATCTCTCAGCGATGAAATCTCAAGCACGGTGCCTCCGCAACCAAATCAAACCGAGGATTGGCAACAGCAACGGAATGTAGCCGTAACCCGAACCAAATCCCGACCAAACGGATGGGTGCGAAAACCATTGCGGAACCAAGAAACTCAGCACACCAACCAGCAATACCCCGACCAGCTCAAACCAGATCGCGATGCCGGCAAACTTTCTCAGTGATGGCCTTGCCAGAGCGATGGTTGCAAAGATGTAAACCACAGCTGAGATGGCCGATAGCGAATAGGCAACAGGGGCCAATTGAAATTCTGTGAAGAGTTGATATAGCGCTCGTGCCGAGGCAGATAGGGCGAAAACCCCGTATACCGCAATCAGCAGTCTTCCAACACCAAGCTCTTTTGCCACGCAGGAAAGCTTAGTGTTACTGCTCTAGCTCCAAATCCGCAGGAATCTCAACCTCTGGCAGACCATCGTCTACCACCGAGATGGCCGCCACGCGAACCTCCTCCTTGAGCGGAGAGAACACACCGGTAGAGATTGCGCCCTGGGCATCTAGGCGAAGCAGATAGCGAGCGGCGAAGCGCACCTGAAGATCGTCAGCGCCGCAGAGCGAGAGGGTCACCGGATACAGCGCACCCCAAGGCTCAATGGCCTCGAACTGACCAGGGAGAGGCTCTGCCGGGATTGAAGGGTCATAGTCGAAGCTCAGGTTTGGTGCCTCGCCAGAAACCACTGTCTGTCCAATGCCGGTTTGGATAGTTAGTACCTCAGGCAAGAGCACAGCGTCCAAGTTGGATTCGTCCAAAATCATGTTTGCGTACCCCATGCCTGAAATCTGCAGTGAAGCAAACGAGGTGAGCTTGATTTCTCCCTCACCAAGCAAATACAGAGCATCAACCTCAGAACCCTCGGAAGCTTCAAGAAGCGATAGCTCCACGGTCTCGCCCAGCTCGGCACTGAGCCACTTCTCCATCGCTGAGATGGCGAGGCCTGGGGCAGCAGTGTTTACCACGATCTCCAAATCCGGTAGCTCGAGGTTTGGGTTAATATCCTGGATTGCTGCATCGCTCCAGTTGGTGATAGAACCGTTGAAAATGCCCGCAATCGTCCGTGGCGACAGATTTAGCTCATAAATCTCCTCGAAGTAGAAGGAGATGACGGCCGCATCAACCGCAAGTGGCACGTTCGCATATGGGGTGCAGCCCTTTACCGCTTCTTCGGAGATAACCAGGCCCGCATCTTGAGGGTAATCCTCCAAGACAGTCAGACCCATGGCACCCTCACAGGCGACATCCATGGAGCTATTCCAAAAGTCGGCAACATCTACCATCTCTGGGAAGACCTTGGCCTCCACAAAGGCCTCGCCACACTGGACGGTGCGTTCCGCAAGCTCCACCTTCAGTGATTCCGGCATCGGGGGGTTGCAGCCTGTAAGCACCAACAGTGAGGCTGCTCCGATGCCAAGCGAGCTAAGAGCTTTGCGGATCATTTCTTGCCTTTCCACAGCGGAAGCCGGGACATCGAATGACATCCCGGCTTTCGCATCATGATTTCTTTGTTACTTGATCTTTCGGATTGCCTCGTTGGCCTTCTTCAAGATGGTTCCGGATAGTGCTACATAACCCTGGCTAGCAGCATTCTTCGGTGCACACTCGTTCACGAAGTAGGTGAAGTAGGCCTTGATTGCACCAGCCTTGGCAGTGCCATTGGCGGTCGGTGCTAGACCGTAGCTAACAAGTGATAGGTCGTATGCGCCACGAACCTTCTTGTTGTAGTCGAACACAACCTCACCGGTGGCCTTCAGAAGCTGCTTCTCAATGAACAGCTTGGAGTTGGCGATGGTTGGCTTGATGAACTGGCCGGACGCGTTCTGAACGAATGCATAGGTCAGCTTGTTCTTGTCAGCATCTGCAATGTCGATGTAACCCATTGCACCCTGGGTGGATGCGATGGAGGTTGCAACACCCTGGTTACCGCGAGCGCCGACTGAACCCTTGACTAGGCCCGAGCCTGCTGCAACGGTGAATGCGTCGTTCGCCTTGAATGGAGCGCCGTACTTCTGAGTCATCCAGTTGGTGAAGTTGTAAGTGGTGCCAGAGCCGTCTGAACGGTAGGCAGGAGTGATGGTCAGGTCAGGCAGCTTTGCGGTCTTGTTGATCGCAACGATTGCCTTGTCATTCCACTTGGTGATCTTGCCCTGGTAGATGTCTCCAACAATCTTTGGAGTCAGGTTCAGGCGGGTCACACCTGGAAGGTTGTAGGCGATGGTTACTGGACCACCTAGTAG
>DLOY01000083.1:748-882 GCA_002478545.1 Micrococcales bacterium UBA7472 | reverse complement strand
GGAACATAGACAAAGTTCTTTGGCTTAGCCTCGGATGCGGAGTAAAGGGAGTCAGATCCACCGAAGTCATAGGTGCCGTTACGGAAGTTGGTCTTACCGGTGGTGGAACCAACCGAGGTGTAGGTGACCTTGTG
>DLOY01000083.1:0-669 GCA_002478545.1 Micrococcales bacterium UBA7472 | reverse complement strand
TCGGTGTAAGCCTGAGTACAGACCTGCTGAAGTGCGTAGGTGTAGGAAGCGCCACCAGCGGTGACGGTCTCTCCAGCCTGAGCTGGACCAGCGAATGCTGTGGTGGCCAGGGCGGCGATTGCCAGTGCCCCAAACAACTTGTTGCGCATTTAATCTCCTCGTTTTCGGAATGCGTGATGAGTCTGACTTCACCGAGCTAACAACTGCTCACCAAATTGCTAACGCCAGGTGAACAGTTGGTTTCTAGCCGAAGCGACCGTTTACGTATTCGTTGGTGCGTGGGTCAATCGGGCCATAGAAGATTTGCTGAGTCTCGCCAAACTCAACTACGTGTCCCGGGGTGTTGTCCTCAGCCAAGAAGAAGGCGGTCTGGTCGGAAATACGCTGCGCCTGCTGCATGTTGTGGGTGACGATGACGATGGTCATCGATTCCTTCAGCTCCAGGATTGTTTCCTCGATACGACGAGTCGAACCTGGGTCCAATGCTGAACATGGCTCATCCATCAAAAGCACATCCGGGTTCATTGCCAGTGAGCGCGCGATGCATAGACGCTGCTGCTGACCACCGGAAAGCGAGATGGCTGGGTCGTTTAGGCGATCCTTCACTTCATTCCACATCGATGCACGAACCAAAGATTGCTCAACCAGATCGCCAGCGTCGGAGCGAGA
>DLOY01000088.1:3517-6025 GCA_002478545.1 Micrococcales bacterium UBA7472 | reverse complement strand
CTAGAACCCATCGAAAGCAAAGATGTATCAAAAGCACAGGCCTGAATCCGCAGGCGTTACACCATCTCCGTTCTTCCCAGACGTAGAGAAAGAGGTGCTGGCTCATTGGGCTGAAGATGGCACTTTCCAAGAGTCCATTGATCAGCGTGCGAAGACGGATGCCGATGAGTTCGTCTTTTACGATGGCCCGCCATTCGCAAACGGATTGCCGCACTACGGACACCTTCTCACTGGGTATACCAAGGACCTGATTCCGCGCTACCAAACAATGCGCGGCAAGCGCGTGGAGCGCCGCTTTGGTTGGGACACCCATGGTCTGCCCGCTGAGGTTGAGGCAGAGCGGCTACTGGGCATTTCCGGTCGCCCTGAGATCGAAAAGTTCGGTGTCGCAAAGTTCAATGAGTTCTGCAAAACCAGTGTGTTGAAGTACACCCAGGATTGGCGCAGCTACGTGACCCGTCAGGCTCGCTGGGTTGACTTCGATAACGACTACAAGACCTTGGACTTGAACTACACCGAGAGCGTGCTTTGGGCATTCAAGGAGCTGCACAAAAAGGGTCTGATCTACGAAGGCTTTAAGGTTTTGGCCTACTGCTGGCGCTGTGAGACACCGCTTTCAAATCACGAGCTTCGTATGGATGACGAGGTTTATCGCTCGCGTCAGGACCAGTCGGTGACCGTGAGCTTTCCAATTACCGCGCCGGGCCACGAACTAGATGGCGTGAAGATGCTGGCCTGGACCACCACGCCTTGGACTCTGCCGACAAACTTTGCTCTCGCGGTTGGGCCCGAGATCGAATACTCGGTGGTCTTGACTGAATCTGGCAAGTATTTGCTGGCCAGCTCGTTGGTTGCTGGGTATGCAAAAGATCTGGGCTTTGAAGATGCTGCAGCTTTGCAAGATGCCGTTGTTGCTCGCTACCTCGGTAGAGATCTGGCGGGCCTTCGCTATCAGCGCCTCTTCGACTTCTATGCAGATTCAGAAAAGTACCAGGTTGAAAATGCTTGGCAGGTTTTGGTGGGGGAATACGTCGCCGACAACGAAGGAACCGGAATTGTTCACCAGGCGCCGGCCTATGGTGAGGATGACCAGAACCTTTGTAATGCCGCTGGTATCCCGACCTATGTCTCGATTAATGAGCGTGGACAGTACCTCTCGAACATCCCGCCCTATGAAGGCATGCACGTTTTCGATGCCAATAAGCCAATCACCGCAGATCTCAAGGCGATGGGTCGACTTCTTCGTCAGCAGTCCTATGAGCACTCCTATCCGCACTGCTATCGCTGCAAGAACCCACTGATTTATAAGGCTGTTAGCTCCTGGTTCGTGGAGACCACCAAATTGCGCGATCGCATGCTGGAGCTGAACCAGCAAATCAACTGGGTCCCCGAGCACACCAAGAATGGAAGCTTTGGCAAGTGGTTGGAGAACGTTCGAGACTGGGCCATCTCGCGCAACCGGTTCTGGGGAGCACCGATTCCAGTCTGGAAGAGCGATGACCCTAATTACCCGAGGATCGATGTTTACGGTTCCTTGGATGAGCTCGAGAAGGACTTTGGCGTCAGGCCAAGTGACTTCCATCGCCCTGAAATTGACCTCCTAACCAGACCGAACCCAGATGATCCAACCGGAAAGTCGACCATGCGACGCGTGCCAGAGGTGCTGGACTGCTGGTTTGAATCTGGTTCCATGCCCTTTGCGCAGGTGCACTACCCGTTTGAGAATCGGGACTGGTTTGATTCGCACTTTCCGGGCGACTTCATTGTTGAGTACGTGGGGCAGACCAGAGGTTGGTTCTACACCTTGCACGTGCTCTCTACAGCACTGTTTGACAGGCCAGCTTTCAAGAACGCAGTGAGCCATGGCATCGTGCTAGGTAACGACGGTCAAAAGATGTCCAAATCACTCCGAAACTACCCAGATGTAAACGAGGTTTTCGATCGTGATGGTTCTGATGCGATGCGTTGGTTTTTGCTTTCCAGCACAATCCTGCGCGGTGGCAATTTATCAGTAACCGAGCAGGGGATTCGAGAGGGCGTTCGCCAAGCCCTGTTGCCGCTTTGGAATAGCTACTACTTCTTCACGCTTTACGCCAACGCTGCCAGCTACGTAGCTAGCCCATCGCACTCCTCGGAGCAGCTATTGGACCGCTACATCCTCTCCAAGACCTCGGATTTGATTCGTGATCTGGAATTAGACCTTGATCAGTTCGACAGCTACAGTGCCTCTGCAAAGGTGCGCGACTTCGCTGAAATCCTCACGAACTGGTACATCCGTCGCTCCCGCGATCGATTCTGGGAGGGTGACAAAGATGCCTTCGACACGCTTTACACCGTCTTGGAGGCAGTGCTTCGCGCCGTTGCACCACTACTTCCACTGACCTCAGAAGAGATGTGGCGAGGTTTGACTGGGGGCCGAAGTGTTCACCTTGAGAGCTGGCCAGACGCTGCTGAGTTTCCATCAGATCCAGAGCTGGTAGTTGACATGGACACTATTAGGGAGGCTGC
>DLOY01000088.1:2744-3403 GCA_002478545.1 Micrococcales bacterium UBA7472 | reverse complement strand
GCTCACTCACCATCGCATCAAACTCTCAAGGGCTCGCAAACTACGCCGACTTGATCGCTGATGAGTTGAACGTGAAGAGCGTCGAGGTGGTCCCGGCTAGCGAAGAGATCGCCAAGCGCTTTGGTTTCAGCAAATCGTTGACCATCAACGCCCGAGCACTTGGGCCAAGGGTAGGCGGCGATGTGCAGCGCATAATTCGCGAGGCAAAGGCTGGAAACTGGGCACTTCAGGACGATGCAGTAGTTGTCGATGGCACCCCACTACTTGAGGGTGAATACGACCTAACCATGACAGCAGCCTCTGATAATCCAGATGCCAAGGTGGGCATTACCTCATTTGGCTTTGTGCTTCTGGACACCAAAGTGACCGAGGAGCTTGAGCGCGAGGGCATTGCCCGAGATGCGATCAGACACATTCAGCAGGCTCGTAAAGATGCTGGGTTGGATGTCTCGGACAGAATCTCACTTCAGCTCAGCGCTGATGAACTTAGCGTCACGGCGCTCAGTGAACACAGCGAGTTCATTGGCAGTGAAGTGCTGGCATTGGAACTGAGTATCTCGGTAGGAGCGGGTGAGCTCTCGGTAGGTGAGTCTGGTTCTTTGGGAATCGAGCTTCACAAAATTGGCTAGCAAGCAGAGCCAAAGCATGGAGCAGGTTCT
>DLOY01000088.1:0-2578 GCA_002478545.1 Micrococcales bacterium UBA7472 | reverse complement strand
TTCACCTGACCGGCACCAACGGCAAAACCTCTACGGCAAGGATCATCGAGCGCATCCTCAGAGAGCATGGCCTGAGAACCGGGCGCCTGACCTCGCCTCACCTGATTCATTTCAATGAGCGCATAGCGCTGGATGGCGAGATGGTGTCCGACGAGGTTTTTGTTGAGGCATATCTCGAAGCTAAGCCGCTTCTAGAAATAGTTGACGCGCAGTTGGTTGCCGAGGGAGAAGCTCGACTTACGTTTTTTGAGGCAATGACTGCGGTCGCATTTCAGATCTTCTCTGATGCTCCAATAGATGTTTTAGTTCTGGAAGTTGGCATGGGTGGCGAATGGGACTCCACCAACGTTGCAGATGCCGATGTTGCCGTTTTCACCCCAATAGACCTTGATCACCAAAAGTCACTTGGAAACACCATCGCGGAGATTGCTGCAACTAAAGCGGGGATCATCAAATCCGAGTCCTTGATCGTCAGTTCACCGCAGCATCCCGAAGCTGAAGAGGTATTGCGTGAGCGGGGTCAGGTGCTGTTTTCCGGCCAAGACTTTGGTGTCACTGATGTCAGCCCAGACGGATTCGGGATTCGGTTCTCGGTGCAGGGAATCGCGGGTGAGTACCCACACGTTTGGATGCCGATGCTAGGTGCCCACCAGGCGCAAAATGCCGCGACTGCAATAGCAGCCGTTGAGCTTTTCCTTGGGGGAGGTCAGCGTTCGATTGCGGATGAGGTGCTGCGACAAGCATTGGCCGACACGGTTTCTCCAGGGCGGCTGCACGTTATCGAGAAGGACCCCTTGGTAATTCTCGATGGTGCCCACAATCCGCACGGAATTCGCTCACTTCGCGAGGCACTGAGTTTTCACTTCCCAGGTCGTGAACTTATTGGTGTGGTCGCAACGTTGGCCGATAAGGATTGGTTGGAGAGCGCTAGAGAATTTGCACAAACCTTCAATCGCATAATCATTACCCAGGCTCTCGGACCAAGGGCACTGAGCGCTCAGGAGTTTGCCACCGCATTTGCCGATCTAGACATTGAAATCCTGGATGTCGTTCCTTCTGCAATTGAGGCCGTTGAGCTCCTGCGCGGAGCCTTAGGTGACTCATCGGTGGGTATCGTGACTGGTTCTCTTTACATGGTTGGCGAGGTGCTCGCCAGTGTGAGGGAGAATAGTGAAGATGAATAAGCCGAAATCAACCCGCCGAGCACTGAGTGCCATTGTTTTGAGCTTCGAATCCGTCGTGGTTTTCTTTGCAACCCTGACCGCATTTGGTCTGAGAGTTGGGCCTGTCGAGTGGGTTTGGGGCATTGGTCTGACGGTCTCGATTTTGATGATTCTGACTCCCGCCATCTTGGGACGGCCCGGTGGCTACGCACTTGGCTGGGTTTTGCAGGCGACCCTGTTAGTCAGCGGCTTCTGGCTTTGGGGCATGTTTGTCATCGGCAGCATCTTGGTCGGAATGTGGATTTGGGCACAGATCGCCGGGGGAACCGTCGATCGTGCGCGAGAGAACTACTTGAAGTTGAAGGAGAGTAATGACTGAGTCAACCCTGGTTTTGATCAAGCCTGATGGTGTGAAGCGCAACCTCATTGGTGAGGTAATCCGCCGCTGTGAGCAAAAGGGGTACTCGGTTACTCAGCTTCGCAAGCTAACCCCAACTCGCGAACTTCTTGCACAGCACTACGCCGAGCACGAGGGTAAGCCGTTTTACGAGCCGCTTTTGGAGTTCATGCTCTCCGGTGACGTCGTCGCGATTGAGCTAACTGGCAATCGCGTTATCGAAGGGTTTCGATCTCTTGCAGGTTCCACCGAGCCAACTGCCGCAGCGCCAGGAACAATTCGTGGCGACCTGGGTCGAGACTGGGGAACCAAAGTCGTCCAGAACCTGGTTCATGGTTCAGACTCCAAGGAGTCAGCCGAGCGCGAGCTAAAGCTCTGGTTCTAAAGAAGACTTGGCCAGTAGTCCCAAAACTGAATCAAGATTGGGATGATTAGCGCTAGGTAGGTCAGGATTGTGATGACCCAGGCCCACTCGTGAACCACGACTGCTGAGGCCTTGGGCCTTTCCCCGAACACCCCTTCTTTCGCTGCGAAGCTTGTGCTTGCCCAGAAAAGTGGGATGGTGGCGCTCCAGGCCACCATGCAGTAAATGCAAAGCGCCCCGATTACGTAGACGCTCTGGCTGAATAGCCAAAGTACAAAAGCCATGGCTAGTACGTGTCCCAATACAAAGAGCTGCCAGAACCATGGCTTGAACTTTGCGCCGGCCAAAATTGCGAAACCAACAACAACTGGTGCGAAGAATGCTGCCAGACCAATCAGTGGGTTAGGGAAGCCAAGAAGGGCTGCTTGCTCACTGAGCATCACTGATTTGCAGCTAATGAAGGGGGAGATGTCGCAGGATGTTGTGGCCTGTGGGTCACCCGCGACCTTGATTCGTTCCAGGGTCAAACCAAAAGAAGCGATCCAACCGAGGATTCCAAAGCTGATCAGCGAAATGGGAAATATCACACTGCGATTATCGCATTTTGATAACAGCCGTGTAATACTTCTCGTTAGATGCGAACACACTTGCATC
>DLOY01000092.1 GCA_002478545.1 Micrococcales bacterium UBA7472 | reverse complement strand
TCGCGGTCATTGGACTTATTGACTCCCAGGAGCATGCCGCCACAAAGATTCATCACATCAGCCAGTTGATGGAGTCGCAGTTCGGCCCTGGTGTCTTGATCCTTGGCCCAGTCGTTGGTGCGGTCGCGGATGCTTCCAGATCTGCAAAGGCTGCG
This sequence comes from Micrococcales bacterium UBA7472, assembly GCA_002478545.1. Lineage (GTDB taxonomy): Bacteria > Actinomycetota > Actinomycetes > Actinomycetales > Microbacteriaceae > Aquiluna. Next base: position 7,268 of record DLOY01000092.1, on the reverse strand, counting down.
CTGAGCGCGAATGCGGTATCCGGTGCAATCAGGAAACTCCCGAGGCCCCTGCTTGCCGATAGCCTGCTTCCGGAGCGCGCAATGGCAGGGGACCTGCTTGCAAGAACCAGTTTGATCGAGCGCTATTACTCCCCACTTGCCAACAACTCCCCCGATTTATTGACCACACTTCGGACTTATCTGGACAGCGGTGGCTCACTAGAGGCCTGCGCACGAGAGCTCTATGTCCACGCAAACACGGTTAGGTATCGCCTCAAACGAATCATGGAAGAGGTAGAGCTCGACCCAACAGAGCCCAGGAGTGCATTCGTACTCCAGGTGGCCATGACACTTGGCGCGATAAGCGACTCCGAGGCGGGACTTAGGCGATAGGTTGTTCTGATGCGAATTATTGCTTGCCCAGGTCAGGGATCACAGTCCCAGGGATTCCTAATCCCCTGGATCGAAACCGTCCAAGGTTTCCACGATGAACTCGTTGCCCTGGGAGATGCCTGTGGCAAAGATTTAGTGTTCCTAGGAACCGAAGCGGACGAAGAGACCATCAAAGACACAGCTAACGCACAACCGCTAATTGTGGGAGCCTCCATCGCAGCTTTCCGCTCCGCTCTTTCAACTTTGGAAATCAGTCATGTCGTCGGTCACTCAGTTGGTGAATTCGCAGCTGCGGCCATAGCCGGCGTATTGAGTGACTCAGATGCGATGAGGCTGGTTGGCATCCGGGCGCAAGCTATGGCTATAGCAGCAGCAGAACAGCAAACATCTATGGCGGCAGTTCTTGGGGGTGACTCCGACGAGGTGGTTAGCCAGCTAGAGACCATGGGCCTTCACGCAGCCAACTTCAATGGTGCCGGTCAAATTGTTGCGGCTGGGCGTAAGGACTTAATCGCAAAACTTGTAAGCGAACCGATAACTGGCACCCGGTGCATCGAACTCAAGGTAGCAGGAGCGTTTCATACTCACTTCATGCAATCTGCGGTTGAAAAGTTAAGAGAGGCTGCCGCAACGATTACCACTTCAGACCCAAAAATCGCCCTGGTTTCGAACCAATCAGGACAGCTTGTTGCAGGTGGCAAAGAGTATCTCGATCTGATGGTGAGCCAGGTTGCAAATCCAGTGCGTTGGGATCTTTGCATGAATACCCTCAACCTTGATGAGGCTCAGTTCATAGAGCTTCCCCCAGCTGGTGCACTTGCAGGACTGGCGAAGCGTGGCATGAACCTTGTCTCCACAGTTGCACTTAAATCCCCGGCAGACCTAGAGAAGATCGGACTGTAATGGCTCTTCGTCAAACCCAAACCCGCGAATTCACCAAGATTTACTCGCTGGGTGCATCAAGAGGACACTTGGTTGTTACCAATGATGACATCGCGGGGCCAATCGATTCTTCAGACGAGTGGATTAGACAGCGGACTGGAATCGTAACCAGGAAGCGCGCGGATGCGGACCAGTCGCTGATTGACATGGCGTTCGAGGCCTCTCAAGAGGCAATAGCCAAGGCGGGTATTGATCCGACCCGTATCGGCGCCGTGATTGTTGCCACCATCACCTTCCCTTACCAGACACCATCGGCTGCGGCACTTCTGGCCGACAAAGTAGGGGCTAAGGGCGCGGCAGCCTATGACATATCAGCTGCCTGTGCTGGCTATTGCTACGGAATTGCTCAAGCGGACTCGCTGGTTCGATCTGGCCAAGCTGAGTTTGTTCTCGTTGTAGGTGCCGAGAAGCTCTCCGATTACATCTCGCCCACGGACCGCTCAATTTCGTTCCTGCTAGGCGACGGAGCCGGAGCCGCAATCGTTGGACCAAGTGACCATCCAGGAATCTCCAAGACTGTGTGGGGTTCGGATGGCTCCAACTGGGACAAGGTCGGTATGACGGCATCGCAGCTGGATTTCCGCGACCACAAGTCTGAATGGCCAACCCTAGTTCAAGAGGGGCAAAGTGTCTTCCGTTGGGCCGTGTGGGAAATGGCCAAGGTTGCCAAGCAGGCACTAGCTGAAGCAGGTCTTCAACCCAGTGATCTTGCGGCCCTCGTTACCCACCAGGCAAATATCCGAATCATCGACGAGTTCGCCAAGCAGCTCGAGCTTCCGCAGAGCGTTGTTGTGGCAAAGGACATTATCGAAACTGGCAATACCTCGGCCGCCTCAATCCCCCTCGCGATGCACCGATTGCTTGCAGAGGGTCAGGTCAAATCAGGTGGTTACGCACTAGAAATTGGTTTCGGCGCAGGGCTTGCCTTCGCGGCCCAAGTAGTTGAACTCCCCTAAAATAAAGCAAAACCCCAGATAACAGGAGATCAGATGGCTCTTTCACAAGCAGAGGTCCTAGCCGGCCTTGCAGAACTAGTAAACGACGAGACCGGTATTGCGACCGATGCTGTTCAGATGGACAAGTCATTCACCGATGACCTTGACATCGATTCGATTTCAATGATGACCATCGTGGTTAACGCCGAGGACAAGTTCGGCGTAAAGATCCCAGACGAGGAAGTAAAGAACCTCATCACCGTTGCTGACGCCGTCAACTTCATCGTAGGCGCGCAGGCTTAGTCATCATGCGTCGCGTCGTCGTCACCGGTATCGGAGCCACCACTCCCCTGGGTGGCGACGTCGCGTCCTCATGGAGCGCCCTGCTAAAAGGCGAGAGCGGCATTTCAACCCTCACTCAGGAATGGGTTGAGCGCTACGAACTCCCAGTTACCTTCGCTGGTAAAGCCAAGATTTCTGCCGATCAAGTGCTCACTCCACAAGAGGCCAAGCGTCTAGACCCATCATCACAATTCGCCCTCATCTCGGCACGAGAAGCTTGGGCAGATGCGGGTTCTCCAGATGTCACCCCTGAGCGTTTGGCCGTCGATTTTGCCACCGGCATCGGTGGTGTTTGGACACTCCTTGACGCTTTCGACACGCTGAAGGAGCGCGGTCCGCGTCGAGTTCTCCCGATGACTGTGCCAATGTTGATGCCAAACGGTCCGGCAGCCGCAATCGGCATGGACCTGGGAGCCAGAGCCGGTGTAAGAACTGCGGTCAGTGCATGTGCATCTGGCAACGAGTCGATTGCGAATGCTCTTCAAAGAATTCAACTCGGTCAAGCAGATGTAGTCGTAGCTGGTGGCGCAGAAGCGGCGATCCACCCGCTGCCGATTGCTGCTTTCGCAGCCATGCATGCCCTGAGCAAGCGAAACGATGAACCAGCAAGGGCATCTCGCCCCTATGACACCGATCGTGATGGCTTCGTCATGGGTGAAGGTGCCGGCGCTTTGGTGCTCGAGGAATACGAGCATGCAAAGGCTCGCGGCGCAAAGATTTATTGCGAACTCGTGGGAGGGGCAGTCACCTCTGATGCCTACCACATCACCGCGCCAGACCCAGAGGGTTCCGGTGCCGCTCGAGCAGTCCTAGCAGCGCTGGAGCAGGCAGGGGCGAGCGTAAAGGATGTTGAACACGTAAACGCTCATGCCACTTCTACTCCAGTTGGAGACATTGCCGAATACACAGCAATCAAGCGAGTGTTTGGCGATCACACTGATTCCCTGATTGTTTCAGCCACCAAGGCGTCGACCGGACACCTCTTGGGTGGTGCTGGTGCAATCGAAGCGATCTTCACAATTCTCGCGCTTCGAGATCAGTTGGTCCCGCCAACCATCAACCTAGATAACCAAGACCCGGCCATTCCACTAAACGTTCCATCCACGCCGACCAAACTTTCTCGCCCCGGTGCAATTGCTATCAGCAACAGCTTTGGTTTTGGTGGACACAACGCTGTCTTGGCGTTTAGAAACCTTTAGGCAACTCTTCGTTCTGCCTTAGACCTGATCAGATCAATCGCTTCCAGCCATGGCTTCCCCAGCGCTATGTCGACCAGACGCCTAAGCTCGCGATTACTTCCGTTAGACCTTTCGATCAGGCTTTCGAAGCGTCCGTAGCTCAATAGCTCCTCACCGATTTCATTTAGGTCCGAACGGTGCAAACCAAGATGCGGCACAAATGCATATCTTTCGCCTGCCGGCGAGATGTGTACAAGCTCGAACGGAGATTCCAGTCGGGCAAGCTCTGAAGCAAGGGTGGCACGAGAAGCCTGATCGATGTAGGTGTCAGAGTGAATCGTGAAAAGACTTGAGTTGGGCGCGAGTTTTGCAGTGCATTGCACAGCAAAGCTGGCAAGCAGCGATTCGAAGCTTGCCAGTTTATGTGCCGGGATCTCTCCGATCCACAGCTCGCTAACCTGATCCATAACCACCTAGATTCGTCTTCCCCAACGATCTGGGTGGTTCTGCAAATCTAAACCCGCAGTTATGCGCTTGTCAAAACTTCTCTCGGGTCCGTTCCTGTATGACGAGCTCGGTGCGATCAGAGAGCTTTGACAATCCAGCAAAAACCTGATTCATGCGTGGGTTACCCCTAAGTTTGGCTTCGTTCGCATCCAGAAAATTCCAGTAACCTGCTGTCATCGGACAGGCTGTGGGTCCGACCCTGACCTTAGGGTCAAATTTGCAGCTAACGCATAGATTGGTCATCTTGTTTATGTACGAGCCACCTGCGGTGTACGGCTTGGTGGACATTCGTCCACCATCCGCATACTGAGACATTCCAATCACGTTGGCCGGCATGACCCAGGGGGTGCCGTCCACGAAGGCGTCAATAAACCAGTCGTTCAAAGCCTTAGGGTCAAGACCTCGTTGCAAGGCAAAATTACCCAGAACCATGAGTCTTTGGATGTGATGAGCCCAAGCATTTCGAGATACAGAATCAAGCGAGTGAGACACGCACCGGGACTCAACTTCAGCTCCCTTGAGCTGAGCGAACCATTCCGGGATCGGCGTCTTGGCGTTCAGGTAATTGGAGTTTTCGTACTCCTCCCCAAACTCCCAGTAAAGGTGCCATACATAATCTCGCCAACCAATGACCTGTCGTATGAAACCCTCAACGGATTGAATCGGCGCGGTACCGAATAGGTAGGCCTGCTCAACCCGTCGAACCACTTCCATGGGGTCCAGTAGACCCAGATTCATCGGTGCGCTAAGCATCGAATGCGCCAAGACCCACTCGCTGTCATAGACAGCGTCCTCATACGGACCAAAAACGGGAAGCTGGTGTTCGATGAAGTGGTCAAGAGCTGCAAGTGCCTCCTGGCGACTCCCTGCGAATTTTCTCGGCCCATCTTCACCGATGAAGCTAACAATGCCGCTTTGAGACAGCTGATCTAAATCCTTGCGCACCTGGGCATCAATTTCGTTCTCGAGGACCTCAAAGTGAGGAACGCCGAGCCCGCCCTTGGGAACTGGTTTTCGATTTTCGTGGTCAAAATTCCACTGACCTTCGCAGGGCTCGGTTCCATTCATCAGAACTCCGAGGGAGCGCCGCTGATTTCTATAGAAGGTCTCAAGCAGGAACCCCTTGCCCTTGTTTTCAAGCCACTGCTCTCGAGTGCTGCAGAAACCCCTCGGTTCCAAAAGAGATAGGCCAAGTGAATGTGCGAGGGCCAACATAGGTCTAGAGGTAGGCGCAATCGCCTTTGTCACCAGTGTTGGGTCCAGTTGGCGATAGCTATCAAGTTTCACCAGAGTAACCCGGGGGTCCAATGCCCTGGCCCTGATCGCATAGAGAATCAGGTGTGCCTTCTGACGGTGGTAGGTGCGCTTCGAGAATTGCGCAGTGACCTCAGGAAGAACTATTTCTCCACCTAGATCAAAATGCGGGCCGAGTTGGTCGGCAAATAACAGTTGCAATCAAAACCACCTATACGATTACAGAACAATCATGAGCAAGCTTTACTTCCGCTACGGCGCAATGAATTCAGGCAAGTCAACTGCCTTGCTGCAGGCTGCATATAACTACGAAGAGCGGTCTCAGCATGTTCTACTGGCGAAGCCTGCCATCGATTCCAAAGGTGACAGGAAGATCGTCTCAAGACTCGGGGTGACCCGAGAGGTGGACTTCTTGGTCGAGCCAAAAGATAACTTGCGAGAGCTTTTCAAATCAAATCGGACTAATCAGCAAAATGGCAAAGAGATTGCCTGCTTGCTGATTGATGAAGCGCAATTCCTAACCCCCGATCAGGTTGACCAAGCACTAGAGCTAGCGGTCCTAGATAAGGTTCCCGTGCTCGCTTATGGGATCAGAACCGACTTTCAAACCAAGTCTTTCCCGGGCAGTCGCAGGCTCTTGGAGATAGCACACTCACTGGAGGAGCTAAAGACCATCTGCCGCTGTGGGCGCAAGGCTATGTTCAATGGTCGAGTAATCAATGGAAGCTTCACCTTCGACGGTGAACAGGTAGCTATCGATGGCGATCAAGTGAGCTACGAGTCACTCTGCGCTTCCTGCTATCTAGAGAAGAAGCAGATTATCTAAATGAGTGTTCGACTCCCCGCCTTCAGAGATGGTCATGCCCATCCGATATTCGCCGGCAGGGAGGCCCTGGGTCCTCAGCTCGATGGCCTTAGGAGCATCGAACTTATCCTCGACACAGTATCCAAATTTGCAAAGGAAAACCCCAATACGGAGTGGATTGTTGGAGGAGCCTATGAACGCTCCCTCGCCGAAACATTTCTGGCGAGCTGGCTAGATTCCGTAGTACCGGATCGCCCAGTGGTGCTCCATGCTTCAGACCATCACACCATCTGGGTGAATTCGGAGGCCCTGAGACGAGCCGGGGTTATCGATAAGTTCCCCGAAGTCTTTCCTGGCTTCGCTGACATCGATTCAACAGGCAGACCAACCGGGACACTTCGAGAATCGGGTGCAATGGATGTCGTCCTCTCTTGCATTCCACCGCTTAGCTTGGACGCTGAACTCAGTGCCTTGACTTGGTCTCAGGAAAGAATGCTTGAAAATGGCATTGTTCAGGTCCAAGACGCCTGGATTGAACGGGGTATGGCCGAAATCTACTTAGAAGCGCTGAGGCGCAATCAGTTGAAAGTCGCCACCAACCTCGCCTTCCGAGTCACTCCCGAGAACTACCAGAGTGACCTTGAGTACTTCCTTGATTTGCGCAGTCAGATTCAGGATGCAAACTCACCGCTGCTGACCGCAAAAACGGCCAAATTCTTCGCCGACGGGGTTCTCGGGAGCGGCACGGCAGCTGTGCTAGAGCCCTATGCGGATACCCACTCTCACGGCGAACCGGTTTGGGAATCTGAACAGCTTCGCGAAGCGGCAAACCGCTATGCAGAGCACGGTTTCCAGCTGCACATCCACGCGATCGGAGATGCAGCGGTAAGAGACTCACTCTCAGTAATCGAAGGGGCGCCCAAAGCGCCCCTG
>DLOY01000046.1:7828-9981 GCA_002478545.1 Micrococcales bacterium UBA7472 | reverse complement strand
ACTGCGACTCCATCAGCTGGCTGATGTGAAGAATCTTTGTAGCGGCATGCTCCTGGGAGTCAAAAAGTCCAATGACCGCGACTTGCCGCCTGCCTTGAATTCCAAGCAGTACGTCTGCTCCAGACTTTCTTGCGATCTTTCTGATTGCATCAGGGTCTGAAATCTGTGGGGCAGACCCCAGTAGTACGGCAACCTGACCGTCTGCGCGCCAGCCGAGTGCCGCAACGCGTGAGGAGATTTCCTGTGAGGTTTCGCCGCTCACTATTGAATCGACAACCAGTGCCTCCAAGCGAGCATCCCACAGCCCGCGGGCCTCGGCAGCGCGGGCATAAACATCGGCAGCCGTGAAGGCTATGTCTCTTGAATAGGTGAGTACGGCATCTCTTAGATCAGGCTGCTCGGAAACTACTCGCTCTTCAACCATCTGGACCACGACGCGAATGACCTGGAGAGTTTCTTGTAGCGAGATTGAGCGCAGTAGCTCTCGTGGTGCGGATTCAAAAACATCAGCCGCAACCCAGGGCTGGGCACTTGGGTCCTTGTACCAATCAATGAAGCTGGAAATGCCGCGCTGTGCAACGGTTCCGATTGCGGCTCGCCGCGCCGGTGGCATTGCAGAGTACCACGGCAGGGTTTGATCCAACCTGCCTATGGTTGCAGTTGCCAGCTCGCCTGCGATCGAGTTGAGCCAGGCGAGGTGCCTAGGCGTCTCCACCGGCCGATCCACTGGTGCCTGCGGAAACATCGTGCAATCTGAACCTAGCGATGGCTTGCTCGGCTACCTCGGGTGACAACTTATCTTTCTCAATTAGCTGCTCAATTACGCGAACCGCAATTGAAGGCCCGTCAATCTTGAAGAATCTTCTGGCAGCTGCGCGTGTGTCTGAGAAGCCAAAACCATCTGCACCCAAGGTTGCATAGCGGCCAGGTACCCATGGTCTGATCATGTCCGGTACTGAGTGCATGTAGTCACTGACTCCAAGCTTTGGTCCAGACGCGTCAGCCAATTTCTGGGTGATGTATGGAACCGGTGCGTTAGCGCTTGGGTTCAGGAACTTCGCCTCATCGGCGGCGAGGCCATCTCGGCGAAGCTCGTTCCAGCTGGTGACTGACCAAACATCGGCCGAAACCCCATACTCCATAAGCAGCTGTTGAGCTTCCAGGGCCCATGGCACAGCAACACCAGAAGCGAGAATCTGGGCCTTGTGACCCTCTGCTGGGTTCTTGGAAATTAGGTGAATACCGCGCTGAATACCCTCGACGTCGACGTTTTCAGGCTCCGCGGGCTGAAGCATCGGCTCGTTGTAAACCGTGATGTAGTACATGACGTTTGGATCCGGGTGGTTTCCGCCATACATGCGCTCGATACCACTGCGAACGATGTGAGAGATCTCGTAACCATAAGCAGGGTCGTAGCTGACGACGGCTGGATTGGTGCTTGCAATGACCGGAGAGTGGCCGTCGGCGTGCTGCAAACCCTCACCGGTCAAAGTGGTGCGACCTGCGGTGGCGCCGATCATGAAGCCTCGAACCATTTGGTCACCCGCGAGCCAGATGGCATCGGCGGTTCGCTGGAAGCCGAACATCGAGTAGAAGACGTAGAACGGGATAATCGGCTGACCGTGGGTTGAGTAGCTCGAACCGGAGGCAGTAAAGGCTGCGACAGAGCCGGCTTCGTTGATACCGGTGTGCAAGATCTGCCCGTTCTGGGCTTCCTTGTAGCTAAGAAGCAGCTCTCGGTCGACCGATAGGTACTTCTGACCGTTCGGGTTGTAAATCTTTGCGGTTGGGAAGAATGCGTCCATACCGAACGTTCTTGCCTCATCCGGGATGATCAACTGCACGCGCTCGCCAAGTCCAGGCGCTCTCAGGATGTCCTTGAGCATTCTGACAAATGCCATCGTCGTTGCAACCTCTTGGTTACCCGAGCCCTTACGAGGAGTCTCGTAGGCCTTGTCATCGGGAAGCTCAAACGAAACATACTTGGTTCTACGCTCTGGAAGGTAACCACCAAGAGCCTTGCGGCGCTCGTGTAGGTAGTCGATTTCCGCGGAGCCTTCGCTGGGTCGGTAGTAGGGAGGCTGATACGGATCAGCTTCTAGCTGTGCATCCGAGATTGGAATCTGCATCTGATCTCTGAAGTCTTTGAGGTT
>DLOY01000046.1:4443-7818 GCA_002478545.1 Micrococcales bacterium UBA7472 | reverse complement strand
GTCAGCTTCTTCATCTGGTGCGTAGCGTTTCTCGCCTCAAACGCCTTGCCTAGGCCATAGCCCTTGACCGTCTTGGCAATAATGACGGTCGGCTGCCCCTTGTGGTTCATGGCCGCTTGGTAGGCAGCGTAGATCTTCTTGTAATCGTGACCTCCACGCTTCAGACCCCAAATTTGGTCGTCGCTCAGGTGGTCGACTAGCGCACGGGTGCGGTGATCTCTTCCGAAGAAGTTTTCTCGAATGAAGCCACCCGACTCTGCCTTGTAGGTCTGGTAGTCACCGTCCGGGGTGCGGTTCATCAAATCCACAAGGGCACCATCTGCATCGCGGGCGAGCAGGTCATCCCATTCACGACCCCAGATCACCTTGATGACGTTCCAACCTGCACCTCGGAAGAAGCTCTCGAGTTCTTGAATGATCTTGCCGTTGCCGCGCACTGGACCGTCGAGGCGCTGCAGATTGGCGTTTACGACGAAGGTTAGGTTGTCAAGTCCGTCGTTTGCGGCCAACTGCAACGCACCGCGGCTTTCGACCTCATCCAGCTCACCATCACCTAGGAAAGCCCAGACGTGCTGCTCTGAGGTGTCTTTGAAGCCTCGACCTTGGAGGTAGCGGTTGAACTGTGCCTGGTAAATCGCGTTGATTGGGCCTAAGCCCATCGAAACTGTTGGGAATTGCCAGAAGTCTGGCATCAATCTTGGGTGCGGGTAGCTAGGTAGCCCTCTTCCCGGACGTGACTTCTCCTGACGGAAGCCATCCATGTCAGCCTCAGAGAGACGGCCCTCGAGGAAAGCCCTGGCGTATGGGCCAGGGGAGGCATGCCCTTGAACGAAAATCTGGTCGGCTCCTGCCGGGTGATCGTGCCCCTTGAAGAAGTGGTTGAAGCCAACCTCGTAGAGCGAGGCACTGGATGCAAAGGAGGAGATGTGTCCACCAACTGCGATGCCTGGACGCTGAGCACGGTGCACCATGATCGCCGCGTTCCAACGCATCCAAGCGCGATAGGTGCGTTCGATTTGCTCGTCACCAGGGAACTCCGGCTCATCCTCGGGGGAGATGGTGTTTATGTAGTCGGTGGTTGGAACCAGGGGAACGTTTAGCTGAAGTTCGTGTGAGCGGCGCAACAGCGACTGCATCAGCTCCCGCGCGCGACCACGGCCTGCGTGATTAGCGACGGCCTCGAGGGATTCAAGCCATTCACGGGTTTCTTGAGGGTCGCGATCTTGAGAATTGGTGGAAAAAGCGTCGCGATCGTTGAATGACATCAAAAGCCTCTTTTCGTGGCTGGGAACTGGTTGTTCTTGTGTGAACCCGCCTAGTTTATTCTTTAGATCTGCAGATTTTGAACGCAGACACATGTTGAGAGGAATACCCGTGGCAATCGTTGGAGAGCTAGCCCCTGATTTCAAACTTCAGAACCAATTCGGTGAGGAAGTATCACTCTCGGCGCTCCGCGGCACAGCAGTGGTGCTGGTCTTTTATCCGTTGTCATTCTCCGGTATTTGCACAGGAGAGCTTTGCGAGCTTCGCGATAACCTCTCGATGTTCGAGCACTCGGGGGTGAAACTGATCGGCATCAGCGTTGACTCGAAGTTCGTGCAGGCCAAGTTTGCTGAACAAGAGGGCTATAAGTTTGATTTGCTCGCCGACTTCTGGCCGCACGGCGAGGTTGCTCAGAAATACGGGGTTTTCCTGGAAGAGCGCGGCATCGCCACGCGTGCGACCTTCGTGATTGATTCTGAGGGCATTTTGGTAGCGAAGTTTGTCAATGGTCCAGGTGAGGCAAGATCGCTTTCCGACTACAAAAAAGCACTTGAGTTGGTTTCTTAGAAAAAACCCACTAGTATTTCGGACGGGCCTTTAGCTCAGTTGGTAGAGCGCCACGCTTACACCGTGGATGTCATCGGTTCGAGCCCGGTAGGGCCCACTCGACCCCTTTAGTTAGGCAACTATGGCGGACTTCGAGCGTCCCAAGCGCAGAGCGCTGAGTGACGCCGAGCTCGCTGAGGAACTATCGAAGTTCCCATCTGACCACAACGGCATCGAGCGGGCTCAAGATCTAATTGCCACCCAGCAAAAGCTGCGCGAGCAGGATGCTGCTGCACTCGAAGCCTGGTTTGACCAGATGCGGCTTAGAGACGATGAGTTTTCCAGAGGCTTGATTCAAGAAACGCTCGCTGAACTTTTTCCAAGCGACCAAGCAACTCCGTCCAATACGATTCCCGAGCCAACATTCACTTCCGAGATCTCTGTGGTCACTCGGCGAAGCGTTGTAGCGCAGCGGCTAAGGGTCTTGCAGGTGGGCGCCGCGTTGGTTCGCGGTGTTCTACTGGCGCTGATTTCACTAGGCGTTGGAATTTGGCTAGGTGTCGATGGATTTGATTTGCTGCTCGCATCCTCGTTAGGAGCAGGGTTATCGCTGATTGCTAGCAACCAGCTTCGATCACATGAACTACACCCACTGCTTCGATCTGCTGCAGTCTTTGGGGGTCGGGGCGTCTATTTTGCCGCTCCGCTTCTTCTCGCGTCGCTTAGCTTCGCTTTGATAGCCGGATATCCGCAAGACTCAAAATTGGCAAGTCTTCAGCTTGAATTTGGTTACCAGGCGATAGCGGTTCTTGCTCTCGGTGTTGTGGTGCTGCTTTCACAACTGGTCCCAGCCAGGTATCACGGCGCCTTGCTAGCAACCCTTGGCCTTGGGACCTTAGCCTCGGTGGTCGTTTTTGGCTCACCCACGACGCCCTCGCTAGCGGGGAACTGGTTTTGGGCTGCGGTCGCTATTTCGATCATTGGCTTTTTGCTGCTGACTTTTGGAGCCCCGCACCTCAGGACCACAATCCCTCAGGACGCGGGGGCTCTCGGGTTTAGTGTGGCTCTAATGGTGGCGATCAGCTTTAGCACTGGATACGGGGCCGAGGAGCTTTTGAGCATCGCGCTGATCTCAATTTTGATTTTCGGCTTGGCTGCAGCGGGGAGAGACATATCAGGGGGTATTCGATCTCGCATCCTAGGCCTCTCCGTCCTGATAGGACTAATACTGAGTCCGCTCCAGGAGCTTCTAATACCGCACGCTATATCCGCACTTGCGGCAGCATCGATTCTGTTGCTCTTTGACCAGCTGATTAGAAGGCAACCACTTCATCTAGCATCGCTTGATACCAGCTATGGGTTCTACGGTTCCTTTCAACTAGTGAGCTGGAGCGGAGTTGCATTGGCAGCGTTATTCCCGAACATGTATGTGCTGGAGCTATTGCCGGGGGTGATGAACCAGACGGAGTGGAGCCTGAGCATCGGAGCTGCCGTCGGCCTATTGTTTGCTCTTTTCAGAATTCAAGTAATCCGCAGTCAAGACAGAGAGCTCGAAAACATCGATCC
>DLOY01000046.1:0-4271 GCA_002478545.1 Micrococcales bacterium UBA7472 | reverse complement strand
AGTTCAGAGGTGACCAAAGTTCTGCTCAGTGTTGATGTCACACCCGATGTGATTAGGGAGGCTTCAGCAATTTCCGCACAACTGGTCTTCTCGCACCACCCTTTACTCCTGCGAGGGGTTGACAGCGTTAACGCTGAAACCCTAAAGGGCAGCGTCATCACCAGTGCCATCGCCAGCGGAGTCGCTGTTTTCTCGGCACACACCAACGCGGATTTCGTAACCGATGGCGTCAGTGAGATTCTGGCAAGAACAATCGGCATAGTCCCCAGTGGCGCCCTCACCAGCACTGGTGAGGGCGTAATCGGAAATCTACCCCCGCAGCGACTCGTTGACTTTGCCCGTGCGGTCGCCAAGCTACTTCCATCTGTTGCCCAAGGAGTGCTGGTGCAGGGGGACCCTGAGCGCATAATCTCCAGGGTCGGGTTAGTAGCTGGGGCGGGAGATAGCTATCTCGATGCAGCCAGAGACGCAGGAGTAGATCTCTACATCACCTCAGATTTGCGCCACCACCCGGCATCGGATTTCAGAGACCAAGTATTGGTAACTGGTGGGCCAGCTCTCATGAACATCGCTCACTTCAGTGCCGAATGGCCATGGCTTGAACAGGCTGCCGCAGAGCTTCGAGCTGCGTTTCCCGAGGTAGAGTTTGTCGTCAGTGAACTTAATACGGACCCATGGGATTTTGCGGTGATGCAGTGAATTTAGAAAAAGAACTCGGATCTCTTCTGAAGTACCAGGGCGTATTGCTAGAGATCAAAAAACTCGAGCAACAGGCTGCAGTTCTGAAAACCAATGCTGCGAACGAATCCCTTCGCGAGAAATTGTTGGAGAAATCCACCGAGCTGAGCTCCTGCCTTTCTAAGTCCGAAGCTTTGCATCGCGATCGAAAGCGAATCCTTGAGGAGCAAAGCCTGGTGGTTAAGCGGCTTGACCAAGACTCTTCAAGGCTCAAGACAACAGCTGTACCGCGCGATGCGATCTCACTGCAGCACGAAATCGACACCCTAAACAGACGGGCTGCGATTCTCAGCGAGGAGCTCGCCGGTTTAGATGCTGAAATCGCATCTCAAAACGAGATTCATCATCGAATCGAAAAAGGGCGAGAGGACCTAGAGCGTGAGCTCGAGCTCGGGCGCGAAGCGGTAAAGCTGGAGCTGGAGGAACTCAGGACTCAGCACGCTGCTGATAAGAAACTCGCCGAGGAGCTTCGCAGCTCAATTTCCGATGAACTTCTAGTTGAGTTCGATCGGCTCTTTGCGCGCGGGGTTGGAATCGGTGCACTGAGAAAGAGCATGTGCGGAGCTTGCAACATGACGTTGACCTCAACTGCCCTGAACAATTTGCTGGCAACACCTAAAGATTCTCTGCTCCACTGTCCAGAGTGCGGAGCAATTCTGGTGCGCGAATGATCATTGCCTACGCCGATGGCGCTTCACGCGGCAACCCTGGTCTTGCCTCTTTTGGCGCCGTCATCTACCAGGACGACATGGAAATCGCGCGCCTCAATGGAACGCTCGGGGTAGCGACCAATAACGTCGCTGAGTACTCCGGGGTGATTGCAATTCTTGAGTACACCGCGGAGCACTTTCCGCACTCAGAGCTGCACGTGCGAATGGATTCAAAACTTGTTGTCGAGCAGCTCAGTGGCCGATGGAAAATCAAGAGTCCTGACATGGCTCAGCTTGCCGTCAGAGCTAGGGGGCTAATCGGAAGTCGCAAAGTCACCTTTGAATGGGTACCTCGTGAGCAGAACTCGGTGGCCGATGCGCTGGCTAATCAAGCGCTCGATACCCCAAGTGAAGGTTTGGTTTCGAGCGCACTCGCCATGACTCAACCGAAAAGCATCAGAGCGCCGAGGCAGGCCGTTGAGCCAACCGTTGTCTTCGCAATTCGACATGGCCACACGCAGTCAACAGAGTCCGGCCTAATTTCAGGATCTTCAGATGACCCCAGTCTCAGTGACCTGGGTTTTAGAGAAGCTGCTGCCGTTGCGTCCATACTGCCTGAGCTAGCCAAGCGATTCGATCTTGCACTCCCTTCCCGAGTAATCCACTCAACCCAACTTCGCGCAACCCAGACTGCACAGGCGGTAGCCGAAAGCCTTGGTGTAGGTCTGGCTGGCTCTGATCGCCTCCGTGAGATCTCATTTGGTGACTGGGAGCGCTACTCAATGGGGGAGTTGGAGCGAGACATTTCCCACGAGATTCAAAATTGGCGTGGCTCCATGACTCAAAAGCCTCCTGGCGGTGAGTCTGTTTCCGACTTGGAGAATCGAGTGCTCGCTGAGCTAACCGAACAGATCCTTGCAAATCCAGGCGGTTCTATAGCCATAGTCGCTCACATGATGCCGATGCGGGCAATCGCTCGCAAGGCGCTGCTGGCAGGCGTCGACGTCTCCTGGTCTATGCAGTTTCTGCCTGCTTCAGTGTCTGTCTATCGATTCTTTGGCACAGAGTTTGCGGAGACTTTTACGCTCAACTATTGCGCACACCTACCACTTGACTAGGCTTAGCTAGCTAATTGGGTCAGCTAGACGATCGCGGCATTGCCGAGGAACGTCCGGGCTCCACAGGGCACGGTGGTGGGTAACGCCCACCCGGGGCAACTCGAGAGACAGTGCAACAGAAAGTAAACCGCCCGTAAGGGTAAGGGTGAAACGGTGGTGTAAGAGACCACCAGTGATTGGGGTGACCCAGTCAGCTATGCAAACCTCACCGGGAGCAAGACCAAGCAGAGGGATTAGGCGGCCCGTCGCTTCCCTCGGGTAGGTCGCTAGAGCGTTGCGGTAACGCAGCGCCGAGATAGATGATCGTTCAAGACAGAACCCGGCGTATCGGTTGACCCAATTAGCGCTTTCTCTCCAATGCCTTGTTGGCAAGGTAGGCAGCACCAATGATTCCAGCGGAATTCTTGGTCTGAGCCGGGATGATTGGAGTTTTGAGGCTTAGTAGCGGTAAGAACTTCTCCGATTGCTTGCTGATGCCGCCGCCGACAATGATCAAATCGGGAACCAAAAGGTTTTCCAAGTGCGAGAAATATGTCTGCAGCCGCTTGGCCCAATCTTCAAAGCTGAGGTTCTCTCGTTCCATAGCGCTGTAGGCAGCGCGGGTTTCATAGTCAACGCCATCAATTTGCAGGTGACCCAACTCGGCGTTTGGGATCAGTTTGCCATCGTAGAAAAGGGCGGTTCCAATTCCGGTGCCTAGGGTCGCCATGATTACCAGGCCATCTTGCCCTTCGCCGGCTCCGAAATTGAGCTCTGCCACACCGGCAGCATCGGCATCGTTCAACACATGGACTTGTCGCTTGAGGGAGTGCGAGAACAGTTCGTGCGCGTCCAGGCCGATCCATCGTTTCGAAACGTTTGCTGCGGACTGTGTGTGACCATGCTTTACAACTGCCGGAAAACAAATGCCGATCGCACGATTTCCCTTTTCATCAAGCTGTTCGGCAATTCGAGTGCAGGCCTCGGCAATTGCCTCAGGCTCTCCGCCCTCCGGTGTTTCGATGCGGATTCGATCCGAGGCCAAAGTGCCCTTCTTGGTATCGACTAGGGCGGCCTTTATGCCGGTGCCACCGATGTCGATACCGATCGCTTTGCGCCTCATTTATGCCTCCGTCAAGATTTCTGGGCCGTCTTCGGTAATCAAAATAGTGTGTTCGAACTGTGCGGTGAGGGATTTGTCTTTGGTGGTAACAGTCCAGCCGTCTTCCCACAGGTCCCAATCATGCGTTCCAAGGGTGAGCATCGGTTCAACTGTGAATACCATCCCAGGCTCAATGACCGTGTTGTACTCAGGAGCGTCGTAGTGCGGGATTATTAGGCCGCTGTGAAACGATGTGCCGACTCCGTGGCCAGTGAAATCACGAACAACGCCGTAGTCAAACCGCTTCGCATAACTCTCGATGGCGCGCCCAATTATGTTCACTTCACGCCCAGGCAGCGCTGCCCTAATGCCTCTGAGCATGGCTTCCTTGGTGCGTGTAACCAACTCTTGTGCCTGTTGCGAGCCGGCCCCAACAACAATTGAACCGTTTGTATCACCGTGGACGCCGTTGACAAAGGCAGAGATGTCGATGTTCAAAATGTCGCCCTCATTGATGATGGTGTCATCTGGGATGCCATGACATATGACCTCGTTGAGAGAGCTGCATAGAGATTTTGGAAAACCCCGATAACCAAGAGTCGAAGGGTAGGCATTTTGGCCAATCAGAAACTCATGCCCAATTCGATCAAGCACATCGGTTGTCATTCCAGGTCTGGCAGAGCT
>DLOY01000024.1:4954-5372 GCA_002478545.1 Micrococcales bacterium UBA7472 | reverse complement strand
ACCGGGCCAAGTGATGGGTCAGCAAACCAGCCGGTGGCGCTCAGAAGCGACAGCAGTCCGAAGGTTGATGCGAATGCGACGCCGAATACTGTCAGCACTCGAGCCCTGGAACCGGAGATCACACCAGCCCAGAAGAAACCGGCAAACGTGGATAAACCTAAGAGCCACGGCATCGTGATCTTCGGGTCGTAGAGGAAGTCATTGAAGCCAATTGCCAAGTACTGCTTTAGCAATACCGCGACCCAGAAGATTGGTAGCGAGAACAGCAAGAAGGCCACGAAGGTCATCGTGTAGTCAAAACGTGAGTACTGACGAAGACCAGAAACGATACCCAGGGTGATACCCAGCAGCATTGCCAGGATGGTCGCACCTAGGACCAAGCGAATTGAGGTTGGGATCGCAGCCCCAACTAGTTCGG
>DLOY01000024.1:1262-4754 GCA_002478545.1 Micrococcales bacterium UBA7472 | reverse complement strand
TCTGAACTGAGTCTGAGGTCCGCCAACGGGTCTGCGGAATAGGCAGACATGTTGTAAATCAGAAAACTTGAACCTAAGAGGATGACCGCTGTCGTAGCGAGTCTCCTCAGGATGTAAGAGAACACAGTGTTGCCTTTCCAAATGCCTTACCGCAGTAAAGGTGGCACCTAGACAAGTCTAGGTGCCACCTTGTACGGCTTGTACTAGCTAGCTACTAGTACTTCCACTCCCAGAAGTTCCAAACCAGGTTTGGAGATAGAGGAGCTGGCTTCACATTCTTCAAAGTAGCGTTGTGAGCGGTTACAGCAGGGTGCTGGAAGATACCTAGGGTTACTGCGTCCTTGATCAGTAGCTGCTCTGCCACACCGATGGTCGAGATTAGCTCTGCCTTGGATAGCTTGCCCTCTAGGCGAGCAAGAGCGGCGTCCATAGCGTCAGACTTGTAGCCCAAGAAGTTGTTCGCTCCGTCGGACTTGAAGTTGGCGTTGGTACCGGTCTGGCTAACCGAGGTTGGGCACCATGCGAAGAATGCAGCGTCGTACTTGTTAGAAGTAAGAGCTCCACCCCAGCCGGCAACACCGGTTGCGTCTACATCAAAACCAGCCTTAGCAGCCTCAGCCTTGATTAGAGCAGCCTCAGCCGCACGACGAGCGTTCGATGGGGTACCCCATAGAAGCTTGATCTTGACAGGAGTGTTTCCTGCACCAGCGGTTGGGTAGTACTGCTTTACAAGCTGTAGCGCCTTAGCGGTGCGGCTTGCCTGAGTTCCAGAGGTGTACTTAGACACACCAGACTTTGCGGTTACCTGCTCGTAGCCCTCCTGGCCAGGTAGTAGGAACACGGAGTTCACTAGCTTGGCGCTTGGGTTGATTGGCTTGATCAGGGTGTCAACGATCTGCTGACGTGGAACCGAAAGTAGGAATGCGGTACGTAGGTCACGAGCCTTCTTGCCGTTACCTGCAAATACACCGGTGTAGGAGTCTGGCTCGTCTGGGCCGTCACCAACGCGAACGTCGATGTGCTCGTAGCAAGCGTTAACTCCACCGATGACCTTGACACCCTGCATTGCCTTGAGCTGTGCAACTGCGTCAGCGGTTGCCTGGCCCTGGTAGATGTCAATTTCCTTGTTCTGAAGTGCCTGAGAAGCAGCAGTCGAGTCAGAGAGCATACGGAAGACAATGGTCTTGATTCCGTTGGTCTTTGGACCGGAGTTGTACTTCGGGTTTAGCTTCAGGGTTACGCTCTGGTCTGCGACAGCGTTGTCAACCATGTAGGCACCGTTTACAACCAGGATTAGTGGGTTGGTGGAGCCGTTGATGGTCTTGGTGTCGTAAACGGTTGACCAGACGTTACCGATCTTCTTTAGGTTTGCGGTGTCCTTCTTCTCGAAGTACTGAAGGAACTTGGCCTTTGCTGCAACGTTCTCAGCTGCGGTGCCTAGCTTCTTCTTGCCCTCTGCCATGAGAACTAGGGTGTGAACTGGTGAAACACCAGGGCCTAGGATCTCCCAGTCTGGAAGGAACTTCTTGTAAGTGATGGTCACGCTCATCTTGTCCGCGGACAAAACTGGGGTTCCAACCACGTTCTCGTCGTAGAGACCACCGTATCCGAGCGAGTCGAATGCAGGGGCTACGTCGCCACCGGCTGGGTCACCAAGCTTGGCGTCCTTGGAGTACTTCGATGAGGAAAGTACGTGGCTCAATAGAAGGTCAACACCGTCGATTGGGGTGCCGTCTGACCAGACGCGACCCTTGTTGATGGTGTACTGAACCTTCAGTCCCTTGGAGTCGTTAGAAACGATCTTGTAGGAACCTAGAACATTGTTCTTCTTGAGGTTTCTGTTGTTGTCGTAGTAGATGAAGCCCATGCTCTGCACGTAGCTAATGTCACCGTTAATGGTGACGTTAGTGTCTGGCTGAGATGGGTTCAATGAGGTGAAAATGTTTGAAGTCACGATTACTACCGTGCTTCGGGTTGCTGCTTCAGCTGGGCCGATTAGACCTGCCGTCGCAAGCGCCGCAGTGGCAAGACCTGCAACCGCAGTCTTCAAAGAGCGCTTTAGCTTCATATATCTCTCCTTCGAGGTGGGCCCTAGGTTGCTGAAACAGCCTCGTTAAAGGCAGTCCTGTCCCCAGGTGCTAAAACTATAAACCTAAAGTTCACCCTGACAACACCCGCTGGTCACTTTCGTTACCTGATTTAAACAAAAAACGACAAAACCAGAAATCGATGCCCTGCAGCTGATTGAGTCAAGACTGCTTGGGAACGCCTTTGTTTGCGCCTCACATTAGGCTTTCAGGGTGAAAAGTGATCTTGCGGCACTCGGTGCGGTTCTGCTCTGGTCATCCCTTGCAACCTTGGGCGTAACACTTGTTCACATTCCGCCTCTACTACTGACCGGTTTGGGCCTACTGATTGGCTCGCTGATTTCTCTATTTGGATCCGGTTTTCGCATCAAGCAATTGATTGTTCCCCCGAGGGCACTGCTAATCGGTGTTTACGGGCTGCTGGGCTATCACTTGGCTGTGTTTGCCGCTTTTCAAAATGCTCCGGCGGAGGCAGCAAACCTGATCAACTATCTGTGGCCGCTTTTACTTGTGCTGCTCGCCCCGCTATTTAGCAATGCAAGGCTGAGACTGCCGCAGGTACTGGCTGGCTTGATTGGCTTTGTGGGCGCAGCAGTTGCGATTCTCTCTGGCGGTAATGCCGAGTTCAGGTTTGAAATTGGCTACCTATTCGCTCTACTGGCTGCCGTTATTTGGGCAACCTACTCGCTGCTCAGTGCAAAGCTGGAGGGGCTGAGTAGCAATTCGGTTGGCAGCTTTGCCTTTGTTTCAGGGGTGCTTGCGATTGCACTGCACTTTTTGATCGAACAACCCGTTGCAATCTCCTCGCAAGACTGGATCTTTATCGTGCTGATGGGGCTTGGTCCTTTGGGCGGAGCGTTTTATCTGTGGGACTTCGCCCTCAAGCACGGCAACCCGCAACGAGTCGGACTTATCTCATTTGCCACTCCGGTGTTATCCACTGCGCTTTTAGTGCTAACCCAAGGTAAAACTCCGAGCTTGGAAATCTTTCTCGCGGCTGGACTTATTGTTACGGCCGCTTGGATTGGAAGGCGAGTGAAATGAGTTTTCAAAAGCGCTCCCTGGTTAGACCTATTTATGCTCCATCGCTCCTACTAAACGCCACCGAGGCTGCACTCCTACCGGTATTGCCAGTGAGTGCGGTTAGTTATGGATTGGGTTTGGCCGAAGCTGGGGTGGTTGTCACAGTGATGATGGTTTCGGCCATGCTCTTTGAGATTCCTGCGAGCTGGCTAACGACCAGACTCGGCGAGCGCCGAGCGATGCTATTGGCAACCCTCTCAGCCACAGTTTTGCTTTCGCTTGCCTACTTCAACCTTGGCTACATTGCTTTGCTTGTTGCGGCAGCTGGGTTTGGCTGCAGCTATGCGCTGTTTGGTCTTTCGAGGCATTCACTCCTCACCCA
>DLOY01000024.1:864-1191 GCA_002478545.1 Micrococcales bacterium UBA7472 | reverse complement strand
GGTTCTTTCGTAATTGCGGTTTTTGGTCTTCAGGGCGCATACCTGCTAGCCATGGTGTTGGCGATTTTGTCAGGTGTCATCGTTTTCTCGGTAAAGGCCGAGAAGCTTGCCTCTCCACCCTCCGGTCAGCATGGCAATGTTTGGTCGGTGGCCAAGCGGGAGGCCCCGAAACTTCTCACTTTGGGAGTTGCCTCTGGCATCATCTCTGGGGCCCGAGCCATCAGGCTCATCGGGCTACCGCTTCTCGCAGTTGCTCTTGGCATCGACGCTGCAACCAGCTCGTTCATATTCGGCGTCACAGGACTAATTGACTTCGCACTGTTCTAC
>DLOY01000024.1:0-724 GCA_002478545.1 Micrococcales bacterium UBA7472 | reverse complement strand
GTCACCGACCTCACCACCTTCTGGATCTTGGCCGCAGTAACCTCGCTGGCTAATGCGCTATCGGCTGGGATAAACATGGTCTTAGGCGCTGACCTAGCGCCCGATGGAGCTAGAAGTGAGTTCCTAGCCTCCTTCCGTCTATTGACCTCTGGGGGAAGCGCTTTTGCTCCCGCCTTGATTTCTGGCCTAACGGCAATAGCGGGGCTTCCAGCTGCGCTTGCGATCACTGGCCTTACAAATTTCTTGGGAGCGTACTTATTTTGGAAGTACCTACCTATCTATGCACCTGATCGGTCAAGGGATTAGATAGCTCTGAGCACTTGATCGCTTGCAGATAAGTTGCCTTTGAAAACTGATTGGTAGTTTCACCTGCGCGCAAAGCTCCAACCTTGACTTAGGTCCCGCTACCGATGCTCTGACACTTTGTATTTCAAGTCCCTTTGCCCGGATGTTCCCGAGGTAATGGTCCAGATTAGATCGCAGTGGCCCAAGCACGGGCTCCCCGACTCGCAGTGATCGCTCATGCGCATAGATCAGACCAAGATCGGCAACTCCCTGCAATCTATTGGCAAGCGCCATCGCGGACACCACGTTGGCCGAGAGCAGGAAGGTCATTGCCAATAAGGCTAGGTATCCGGCGATCAGCGGCGCGATGGTGCCGTTATCTTGGCCCAAGTGCGGAAGTTTGAACCGCTTTGGCATTACCTATCACCACCTCAAGGTG
>DLOY01000089.1:2933-3495 GCA_002478545.1 Micrococcales bacterium UBA7472 | reverse complement strand
GAGCAGCGAATTTCCTGCGAGATGTTGCCACAGAGCTCACAAAACTTGACCTTCGACTTTGCCTCAACCACAACCTCGGCCAACCGGTTAGCGACTTCAGCCTCGGACTCAATTAGGTGAAAGGCGATTCGTTGCGCGGACTTAGGTCCAACGCCGGGCAATCTGCCCAGCTCATCAATGAGGTCCTGGATAACGCCTTCGTACATTACTGCTCGTCCTTCAATGGCTGAGCACCGAGCATCTCGCGCAGCATGAACTCACCAGACTTCTCAGTTTCAACCGCCGGCAAAGTTTGGATCACCTCGGTGACCTCTTCCTCGCGCTCCTCCTCGGAGACAAATTCATCTGGCTCTGAGGGTTCAATTACTGGAGCCTTCGGGGCGACCGATGGCGCCTCCGCCACCTTGGCCTTGTACTTCACTCGAACCCCATAGGTCTCCAGGATTACCTGACGCAATACCTCGGCAGCCCCCTGAGAGTTTTTGAAGGCGTCTACATCTTTTTGGCTTTGGAACAAAAGTGTCAACACTTCATCCTGATAGTCCAAAACCTTGGTGGTGAA
>DLOY01000089.1:0-2835 GCA_002478545.1 Micrococcales bacterium UBA7472 | reverse complement strand
CTGCCAACCGTTTTTGAAAGTGGCAACAGTCACCGTTGTTGCAGCCGGCTTTGGTGCAGCTGGAGCAGCGGCCTCTGGCTTTGCAGGCTCGGGTTTTTTCTCTTCAACCCTGACCGGAGCAGCAGGCTTCTCGACTGGCTCTACCTTCGGAGCTACAGCAGCCAGCTTTGGAGCTGCCGGTGCGGGGTGTGTGATCTCAATTGCGGGTGCGAGCACTCGCGCGCAGAGCAGCTCAAGTTGAAGGCGAGGGTTCGCCGATCCTGAGGTGTCTGCGAGTGCCTTGGATGTTGCCTCAGCTGCTGAGGTCAGTTGCGGAAGGCCAAAGCGGTTGGCTTGAACTGCGAGCAGGTCAAACTGCTCTGGACCCAGCCCACGCAAAATTGCCCTCGCTCCCTCACCCAATGAGGTAATCAGCATCAAATCACGCAATCGCTCCAAGAGATCCTCCAGGAAGCGTCTCGCGTCTTGGCCCGACTGAATCACCTTGTCAACCGCGGAGAAGGCCTTTGCGGCATCAATCTCGGCAAATGCGTCAATCACCTCACTCATCAGCTGATCGTGGGTGAACCCAAGCAGAGCAACCGCGCGGTCATAACCAATCTCTTTTGAGTCGCTGCCCGCGATGAGCTGGTCCAAAAGCGAGAGGCTGTCTCGAACCGAACCACCCGATGCTCTTACCACCAGGGGAAGAACTCCGCCCTGGGCGGAGTATCCCTCTGAGGTTAGAACCGTATCTAGATACTCCAGCAGCTCTCCGGGAGGAACTAGCCGGAAAGGATAGTGGTGGGTTCTGGAACGAATAGTGCCGATCACCTTTTCAGGCTCGGTGGTAGCGAAGATGAACTTGACGTGGGCTGGCGGCTCTTCAACAATTTTCAAAAGCGCGTTGAAGCCCTGAGTGGTGACCATGTGGGCTTCATCAAGAATGAAGATCTTGTAGCGGTCTCTAGCTGGGGCGAAGATCGCACGCTCGCGAAGTTCGCGAGCATCATCAACTCCGTTGTGCGATGCAGCATCAATCTCGACAACATCAAGTGACCCAGAACCACCTCGTGCTAGCTCAACGCAGCTTGGGCACTTGCCACAAGGGGTGTCGGTTGGCCCCTCGGCACAGTTCAGACATCTGGCCAAAATGCGAGCGGAGGTGGTCTTGCCACATCCCCTGGGTCCGGAGAAAAGGTATGCGTGATTCACGCGATCGCCCCTGAGTGCAGCCATCAAAGGCTCGGTCACCTGGGTCTGCCCAATTAGCTCAGAGAAAGACTCTGGGCGATATCTGCGATAAAGGGCTGTGGTCACACCCAAAGCCTAATTGCTGCAACAGACATTGGAGCCCAGCCTCTAATGCCTGTGATTAAAAAGGGACCCCCCGTGCACCCGCCAGAGCTCAGTTACCCTTGCTACCTCTCGGTCCTGGGGGCTTAGCCAAGGTGACGCCACACGGGGAGTCGATGAAAGTTTACCCGCGATTAGTTCTGCGGGAAACCAAGATTTAGACCGCCGTGAGAGGGGTCAAGCCATCGTGAGGTAACAACCTTGGTCTGAGTGAAGAAGCGGAAACCCTCCTCACCGTGAGCCCTTGAATCACCAAAGAGTGAGTGCTTCCATCCGCCAAAGGAGAAATAGGCAACCGGCACCGGTATCGGGACATTTATTCCGATCATGCCAACCTCAACTTCATTTTGGAACTTGCGTGCCGCTCCCCCGTCGTTGGTGAAGATTGCCGTGCCATTTCCAAATGCACCTGAGTTAATAAGTCCCAGTCCTTCGTCATAGCTCTGGACTCGAACAACTGAAAGCACTGGGCCGAAGATCTCTTCTTTGTAGACCTTGGAGCTAAGTGGAACTCGATCAATCAAAGTCGGGCCAAGCCAAAAACCGCCAGCATCGCCGTCAGGGTTTACCTCACGACCATCAACCACAACCTTGGCTCCGTCTTGCTCGGCAATCTCGATATAAGAGGCGACCTTATCGCGGTGCTCCTTTGTGACGAGTGGTCCCATGTCACAGCCTCTGCGACCATCGCCAACCTTGATCTGAGCCATGCGGGAAGCTATCTTCTCGATCAGCTGATCAGCGACCGGCTCGACCGCAACCACAACTGAGATAGCCATGCAGCGCTCGCCCGCTGAGCCGAAGCCCGCATTCACCGCTGAGTCTGCGACTAGGTCTAGGTCTGCATCGGGAAGCACCAGCATGTGGTTCTTGGCACCGCCCAGGGCCTGAACCCGCTTGCCGTGGTGAGCTGCCGTTTCATAGATGTATTGCGCAATTGGAGTGGAGCCAACAAAGGATATAGAGGCCACATCTGGGTGAGTCAAAAGACCATCAACCGCCTCTTTATCTCCATGCAGGACATTGAACACACCGTCTGGAAGACCAGCTTCTTTCCATAGGTCCGCCAGCCACATTGCGGCAGAGGGATCTTTTTCGCTTGGCTTCAGAACCACGCAATTGCCGGCCGCAATCGCCACCGGGAAAAACCACATCGGAACCATGGCTGGAAAGTTGAAGGGGCTAATGATGCCCACGACACCAAGTGGTTGCTTGAGCGAGTAAACATCGACACTGGTTGATGCATTCTCGGAGTATTCACCCTTCAATAGCTGCGGCGCACCGCAGGCAAACTCCACTACCTCTTGACCACGGGTAATCTCTCCTAGAGCATCGGACAACACCTTGCCGTGCTCGCGGGTGATGATTTCGGCAAGCTCAGATTTCTTGGTTTCCAGCAGCTCTCGGAATCGAAATATGACCTGCTGACGCTTTGCCAAGGTGGTGTTCTTCCAGCCAGGGAAGGCTGACTTAGCTGCCGCTACCGCCGCATCAATTTCT
>DLOY01000041.1:4717-19786 GCA_002478545.1 Micrococcales bacterium UBA7472 | reverse complement strand
AGGTCTCCCTTGTTCCACTCACCAAAAATCTCTGCAACCTCGGCTGGGGTGTAGCCACCTGCCTGACGCAGGATGTCGTAGGCCTCTGCAATCAGCTGCATGTCTGCGTATTCGATGCCGTTGTGGATCATCTTCACAAAGTGACCAGCACCATCGGTGCCAACGTGAGTGACACATGGCTCGCCTTCGGCAACGGCTGCGATTGAAGCCAGGATTGGACCCAGAGTCTTATATGCCTCCGCCGAACCTCCAGGCATGATCGATGGCCCCTTCAGGGCACCTTCCTCACCGCCTGAGATTCCGGCACCGACAAAGTTGATGCCCTTCGCGGAAACTTCCTTCTCGCGACGAATGGTGTCGGTGAACAGTGCGTTTCCGCCATCGACGATGATGTCGCCTGGTTCAAAACGTTCCGCAAGTTGATTGATGACGGCGTCGGTTCCGGCTCCAGCCTGGACCATGATGATTGCGGTTCTTGGCTTTGCTAAAGAAGCGACAAATTCATCAATGGTTTGAGCGGCGATGAAGTTTGCCTCTGGGTGCTCGTTGACCAGTAGCTCGGTTCGCTCAACCGAACGGTTGTAAACCGCAACGCGGTTACCCTCACGGGAGGCGAGGTTGCGGGCCAGGTTTGAGCCCATAACTGCGAGTCCAACAACACCAATGTTTGCTTTTTCACTCATGAGAAATTTCCTTGAAAAGTAAATGGGATTGGCTCGCGCTACATCGGGCGGAATTTGTAGTAAAGGCTAGCGCAAAACCTCAGAATTTAGTGAAAAAGCTGGTGGCAAAGCAGTAGTTTCCGCATCGGTTGTTAGCCTTCTGGCCTGGAGGTTTGGCTTGAGAAAGAAATCGATTGCTGCGGTCGCAGCCCTGGGGTTGCTGTTTGGGGCAGTGACACCGCTAGCGGCAAGTGCTGAACCGGGGAATCTGGCACCATGCTCGGTGAGCTCGCTAGCCAAAGCAAAAGGCATCAGGTCCTTGCATGCCGAGGTGAGAAGAGCTGACACTTCCGAGGTGCTTTTCTCTAGAAATGCTCAAACCCCAGCCCGGACGGCATCGGTTATGAAGGTGATCACTTCGGTGGTTGCCCTGGATGCCCTAGGTCCTGATTACCAGGTTGAAACCAAAGTCTTTGCCGACAGCACATCGGGTCGCATCTATCTGGTTGGTGCCGGAGACGTGACGCTTTCGCGGATGCCTGGAAACATCACCTCCTATTACTCGGGTGGACCAAAGCTCGATTCGCTATCCAAGCAAATTGCCAGCTGGGCAAAAAAGAACAAGGTCACCATTTCTGAGGTTGTGCTGGACAGCTCGCTGTATGGCGCAAAAGAAGACTGGCACTCGACCTGGGATAAGCGCGGCCTATCCCAGGGCTACATGGCCCCTGTTTCAGCCTTACAAATTGATGCCGGCAGGCTCACGAGCTCCAAGAATCAAAACGTGTTTATCGGTCAAAGAACCGCAAAACCGATATCCCAGGCTGGGACTTTGTTCCTGCAGTCGCTCCGAAAATACGGACTTGCGCAGAGCGCGTCGGCAGTTGTTGGCAAGTTACCCACCAGCTCAAGTGTCATCGCGAGCGTGAAATCGCAGCCCATCTCCAAGTGGATTCAAAACACATTGAATGTGTCTGACAATGCCTTGGCCGAATCTCTAGGTCGACTCTCTTCGATTGCACTTGGCTTTGATGGTTCAGCCACCTCGCTTACCAAGGCGTACCAAAAAGCCCTCCAGGCCCGCGGCATCGACACCAAGGGCATGCAGATCGTTGATGGTTCTGGATTATCAAGGCTGAACAAAGTTCCCGCCAAGCTGGTCAACGATGTCTTGGCTCAGGTCTATGCAAACCAAGCTTCGCACTCGGCCGTGATTGCCGGCATGCCGGTATCCGGAAAGCCGGGGTCGCTGCGCTATCGCTTTATCTCCGGCGAGCAGCGTCCAGCGCTTTTCAACATCGAGGCGAAAACCGGCTGGATCCGGACCGGCTATTCGCTAGCGGGAAAGATCAAGGCTCAAGACGGAACCGATTTGATCTTTACCGTTTACAACCTTTGGGACAGTGTCTCCTATGAAAACCGGGCTGCCATGGACAAGCTGGTGTTTGGTTTCTATAAGTGCGGTGCTTCACTCACCAACAACTAGCGATTTAGCTCTTCGGAGATGATGTTGATGAAGTTATCGACATCCTGCTCGGTCGTGTCAAACGCACACATCCACCTAACCTCGCCGATGGCGCGCTCCCAGTCGTAGAACTTGACCTTGGCACGAATTCGATCGGCGACCTGGTTATCCAAACTCGCAAACACCGCGTTGGCCATGGTCGGGTTCGTGAAGCGAAGGCCTGAAATCTCTCCGCTATCGAGCTTGGCCTCAAGTCCTCGGCGAAGTCGCTGCGCCATTGCGTTTGCGTGAGAGGCGGATCGAATGCCTAGGTCATTTTCAAACAGAGTCAGCAGCTGTGCCGAAACGAATCTCATCTTTGAGGCAAGCTGCATTGAGAGTTTGCGGAGGTAGATCAATCCATCGCTGGCCTTGGGGTTCAAAACCACAATCGCCTCTGCACCCATCAAACCGTTCTTGGTTCCTCCTAGGCTCAGGACATCAACCCCAGCTGCCGTGGTGAAATCGCTAAAGGGCACGCCAAGCGCCGCAGCCGCGTTCCATAACCGGGCACCATCTAGATGAAGTAGTAATCCCTGCGAGTGGGCATAGTCTGCGATTGCTCGAATCTCTTGGGGCGAATAGACCGTTCCGACTTCGGTGGTCTGAGTAATGGAAACCACCATCGGCTGAGCGCGGTGCTCATCTCCGATTCCGAACACCTGGGTGGCTATCGACTCAGGTGTCAACTTGCCATTTTGATGCTCAACCGTGAATAGCTTTAGACCGCTGACTCGCTCCGGAGCGCCACCCTCATCGGTATGGATGTGGGCGAGATTTGAGCAGATGACCGCTCCCCATCGAGGCATCATGGAAGTCAGTCCCACCACGTTTGCACCCGTGCCGTTGAACACCGGGAAGACCTCGGCTTGTGATCCGAAATGCTCCTTGATTACTTCACTCAGTCGAGCCGTGTATTGGTCTTCACCATATGCAGTCTGGTGACCTAAATTGGCCTCGGCCAATGCCTGCAGCACCTCTGGGTGAACGCCTGAGTAGTTGTCGCTTGCAAAGCCGCGCCAGCTTTCATCGTGAAGCTTCAATCCATGCCCTTTCAAAGGTTGGGTTAGTTCTTACCGGTGATGCCAATCGTGGATTGGATCACCGGAGCCATCTTCTTCGTAAGCGCCTCATAGAACATCGAAAGTGGGAACTCGTCATCCAAGACTTTGTCGGTTAGCTCGGATGGAGTACCACCAAATGGTAGTTCAGCACGCTGCCAGCTTGATGCTGGATGCGGTGCTAACCAGGTCGAGACTAGCTCGTAGGCCTTCAACCAGTGAACCACCTTTGGTCTGTCGATGGAGTCGAAATACAGCTGATTGATCTCATCTGAAAGTGCAACCACCATGTCAGGCAGCTCAGCCCAATCGATGGCGAGCTGGGTGTCAGTCCAGTGCAACACCCCTCTTCTGTGGAGGTAGGCAAAAAGGAGCTGGCCCGCAACCGAGTCGTAATTACGCTTTCGGGTCCCGGTGAGCGGGAATCTGAAGATGCGATCGAAAAGGATTGCGTATTGAACCAATTGGGCGAATCTTCTGGTTTCGGCATCGACTTGAGAATCCCGAGAGAGTTTTACTGACTCACGAAATGCCGTGAGGTCGCAACGCAACTCCTCTAGACCGTAGAGGAAAAACGGCATGCGCTGTTTGATCATGAAGGGATCAAATGGCAGGTCCCCGCGCATGTGAGTTCGATCGTGAATCAGGTCCCACATCACAAAGGTTTGCTCCGCGAGCTGTTGATCGCCGAGCAGCGCTTGCGCTTCACGAGGAAGCTCGAGTCTCGTGATCTCGCTGGCCGCGGCGACCACTTTCCTGAATCGAGCTGCCTCTCGGTCGGCGAAGATGCCTCCCCAGTTGAACTCTGGAAGTGCAGGTTGGGTACCATCAGGAGACCCCTCTGGAACCCGAGGTGTCACGGCAACCGACTCTGGAAATATCACCGCTGAGTTGGTGAGGTAACCGGGGGTGAAATCCAAGAATCGAACTGGCAGGAATGCCGGGTTAGTGAAGGTCTGCTCAAGTTCTGCGACAAACTTTGGCCAGATCACCTCCAGAACCACGGCTTCAACCAGACGATCGGTCGAGCCGTTTTGGGTGTACATCGGAAATACCACTAGGTGTGCAACACCATCGGCTCTTGATGTTTGGGGTTGAAACTTATCTAGCGAGTTATAAAAGTCCGGGACCCCAAATCCTGAATCAGACCAGCGTTCAAAATCCTCGGCACATGCCAGTAGATAATCGCTGTCATGGCTCAACAGCTTGGCTAGCTCTCTGAGAGCTCCGGCGATACCCGCAGCTGCAATTGAACACATTCTGTGAGCGGATTTTTCTGGGATGCTGCCATCGTGAATCTGGTGTCCGCGCAATGTAAGCGCTGAAGATTTGATGACATCCCAGGCTTCGGTCTGGGTTATCTCCAGGGCAGTTACGGAAACGCTGTTTACTGACATGCGAACCTCCTTGTACGCAAAAGCTCTAACCGAGCAACTGCTTCCAGACTAGCTGTGACCAACCCTGGAAATGGTCGACTGAACGGCAAATTCCGAGTGCGTTACCCTTTAGTTATGGCTCGAAATGTATACGTGGCATCGGTCGAGGGTCACACCATCAAATCGGCGGTGGCTCTTGGCATCTTGGACAATCTAAAGAAGTCCCATGCCCGGGTTGGGGTCTTCCGAGCAGTCTCGCCCAAGGCCGAGGCCAAGGACCCAGTACTGGAAATGCTCCACGAGCTCTCTGGCTCCACCATCGACATTCAAAGTTGCACGGGCGCCAACTACCAAGATGTGCATTCCTCGCCCGAGCGTGCTCTCGCGCAAATCATTCATAGGTTTAAGTCCATCGAATCCACCGTTGATGCGATGGTCATTTTGGGTTCTGATTACACCGATGTCGTCTCGCCGGCCGAACTCTCGTTCAATGCCAAAGTCGCAACCAACCTGGCAGCTCCGATGGTCTTGGTGCTCTCCGGCCGGAACTCATTGACCGGTGAGGAAAACTTGGGTCAGGCTCCGGTTCGAGAACCCAAAGAAATTGGGCAGGTTGCCGAGCTAGCAATGCAGGAGCTCGCCGAAGCTAACACCACACTTTTGGCAGTCATCGTGAATCGTGCGGGCAGCGAGGTTGGGCAAATCACAGATTCTGTGAGGAGCTCAGTCGGGGCTGATGTGCCAATTTGGGTGGTCCCAGAGGACCCCTATTTAGTTGCTCCAAGAATGTCGCAGGTTCTGGATGCGGTGTCCGGTGAGCTGGTCTTCGGAGATCCAGAGCGACTCAAGGATGAAGCCCTCGATGTTGTGGTTGCCGCAATGAGTGAGGTCAACGTCTTGGCCAGGCTCAAGGAAAACGCTGTGGTGGTTGCACCCTCTGACCGCACCGATGCCCTGCTTCCTCTTGTTATGGCTGATAGCTCTGACACATTCCCCAAGCTCACAGGAATTGTCATCAATGGCGGGTTTGAGCTACCCGAAACCATCGCAAGACTGATTCGTGGCGTGAAACCAACTGTCCCGGTCGTGGCATGCCCGGGTGGCAGTTTTGACACCACCATGAAAGTAATTCGCACCCGCGGCATGCTCTCACTATCGGACCCAGGCAAGATTGCCAGGGCAAGAAAGCTTTTTGAGGAACATGTCCCAGGCGGAGCGCTCGCGCAACGTGTAGCCGAGGTGGAATCTGACGCCATTACACCGCTGATGTTTGAGCATTCGATGGCCGAGCGAGCCAGAGCAAAAAGCAAGACCATCGTGTTGCCTGAGGGCAATGACGATCGTGTCCTACAGGCTGCTCACAAGGTCCTCACCCGAGGTATTGCAAACCTCATCATCTTGGGTGACCCCAGCGCAATTCGCGCCAGGGCAATTGACCTAAAGCTCGATCTGTCGGGTGCCACGCTGATCGAGATTTCAAAGTCAGAGCACTTTCAAACCTGTGTTGCTGAATACGTCAAGCTGCGCTCCCACAAGGGAATGACCGAGGAGAAGGCGCGCGAGATCATGCTCGACGGTAGCTACTTCGGCACCATGCTGGTCCAGCTCGGCATCGCTGACGGCATGGTTTCAGGCGCCTGTCACACCACCGCACACACCATCACCCCCGCATTCCAAATCATCAAGACCAAACCTGGCGTCTCAGTGGTATCGAGTGTTTTCTTGATGGCATTGCGCGATCGAGTCGTCGTTTACGGCGACTGTGCGGTGATTCCAGAGCCAACCGAGGAGCAACTTGCCGACATCGCCATCTCTTCGGCTGAGACCGCTAAGGCTTTCGACATCGAACCTCACGTCGCGATGCTCTCCTACTCAACCGGCGAAAGTGGATCGGGTGTGGAGGTGGACCGAGTTCGCAACGCCACAAACTTGGTGCGTGATCGTGCCCCTCAACTCTCGGTGGAGGGCCCAATTCAGTTTGATGCCGCTGTCGATGCCGGTGTTGCCAAGACCAAGTTGCCTGGGTCATCAGTTGCCGGAAGAGCCACCGTGTTTGTGTTTCCAGATTTGAATACCGGTAACAACACCTATAAAGCCGTGCAGCGCACCGCAGGTGCACTGGCAATTGGACCGATTTTGCAGGGCTTGAAAAAACCGGTGAACGATCTCTCCAGAGGTGCACTGGTTGATGACATTGTGAACACGATTGCGATCACAGCCATCCAGGCCGGAGCTCAGGCATGAAACCAGTTTTGGTTGTGAACTCCGGTTCCAGTTCGCTGAAGTACCAGGTGATTGATGTCGACACTAATGACTCTTTGATATCTGGCTTGATCGAGCGAGTGTCTGATCACACTGCGGCTTTTGAGCAGATGGTTGCAGATCTGAAGGCCTCGGGTGTAACTCCGATTGCTATCGGCCATCGTGTGGTTCACGGTGGATCTAAATTCTCCCAACCTGCGATCGTGGATCAAAATGTGCTGAACGCAATTGAATCTCTGATCCCCCTCGCGCCGCTACATAACCCCGGAAACCTCGCCGGTATCAAAGGTGCGATGGCTGCCTTTCCAGGGCTTATCCAGGTTGCTGTTTTCGACACGGCTTTCCATCAGACCATGCCGCCGGCTGCCTATCGCTATGCGATAGACCGCGAGTTAGAGCAGAAATATTCAATTAGGCGCTACGGCTTTCATGGCACCTCCCACTCCTATGTTTCAAAGCGTGCTGCCAAGTTTTTGGGAAAACCAAACCTCACAGGAGTGGTGCTCCATCTAGGCAATGGTGGTTCTGCCTGCGCCGTTCTAGATGGCCAGTCGGTCAATACCTCTATGGGCCTTACTCCACTTCAAGGTTTGGTGATGGGAACCCGTTCCGGAGATCTTGATCCTGCGATTGTGATGTATTTGGCCAATCAGGGCTTGAGCCTCGATGAAATTGACCAGAGCCTCAACAAAAATGCCGGCCTGATGGGCATGACCGGTGATTCCGACCTCAGAGATGTGCTTCGCCGCGCGAATCAAAATGACGCTGTCGCACGCGAAGCACTCGAGGTTTATGCCCTTCGGGCCAAGCAATATGTTGGTGCGTACATTGCTCAACTTGGTCCGATTGATGCCCTTGTTTTCACTGCCGGTGTCGGCGAGAACTCCTCCGAGCTGCGGGAGCGAATCACCGATGGTCTTGAGCACCTGGGGATTGCACTTGATTCTGAAAAGAACCAGATTCGCGACAAGTCAGAGCGCGATGTATCTCGAGCGGACTCGAAGGTCAAGATCTTGGTTATCCCAACTAATGAAGAGTTGGAGATTGCAATTCAAACCGCTCAGTTGGCAGGCATCTAGCAACTAGGAGATGGCAGCAGGCTTACCGAACAGGTATCCCTGGCCGAAGTCAAAACCCATTTCGGCGAGTTTGCGCGCGGTGGGTTCATCTTCGATACCTTCGACAGTCACCTTCAATCTTGATTGCCGAGCCATTTCCGCAATTGATTGGAGCATGGCCTCTGAATTACCAGAGATGCCATCGACGATGAAGCTGCGATCTAGCTTCAAGATGTCTACCGGTAACGAGGAGAGTCGACTCAGGCTGGAATAGCCCGTTCCAAAGTCGTCAAGAGCAATGCTGATACCTCTGTCCCTGAGCTGCTCCAGGTGGGTGATGTTTTCCTCCAGCATCAACGACTGCTCGGTGATTTCTAAAACCAAGGCCTCAGGAGCAATTGAATAGCGCTTCAAAGTTCTCAGCACGCGATCCTTGAAATCTCGTATTTGCAGTGACTTTGGATCGAGATTCACGCTGAAAGTCTTACCGTATTGGTCAGCTTGATTCTTTGACCAGTACTGACATACCTGCTCAAGCATGGTTTCGAACAGCTCATCCAACAGACCACCCTGGGTGGCAATCGGAATGAACTCAGCTGCGGGTATCAGCCCTCGCTCCGGATCGTTCCAGCGGGCCAGAACCTCGTAACCCTTAACCTCCCTTGTCTCTAGCGAAACAATCGGCTGGAGGTAGGGAACAATCTGACCACTTATCAAAGCCTCGCGAAACTCAACTTGCTCAAGATAACTCGTCAGCAAATGTGAGTGCCGCTCATCGCTGAACTGCTCGGCGGACCCGGGGTTGCCCCTCAGCTTCGCACTCTTAAGAGCAGCACCGGTCTTGGCGGCTACCTCGCTGATGTCCTCTTCTTTGCCGGCGCGGTGCCAACCAATGCAAGACGTGACCTGAAGTGATGGCCCGAACGAACTAGTTTGGAAATTTACCGCCGAGAAAATGTCGGACACTAGTTTGGGCATAGAGTCGGCATCTGTCAGTGCCACTACACCAAACTCATCGGACGAGATTCTGCCCAGCAGTATTTTTTTGCATTCAATGCTCTTGAGGCGCTCTGCTACCTCTTTGAGTAGCGCATCACCAGCAGCTGGCCCCATTGAAGAGTTGAAGGCCGTGAAGCCATCAAGGTCGATATCGGCAACCAAAAGCTCATGACCGTTTCTGTGAGCGACTTTTGCTGAAAGCTCTGCTGTGAGTCCGCGACGGTTGAGAAGCCCAGTGAGGCTGTCATGGTTTTGCTCCCACCTAAGTTCCAGATCGGCCTTAGCTTGTTTTTGAATTTGTGCTATCAGCTCGGTCAGCCTGGACTGCAGCAGAACCCGAACATCTGCATAGTCCGCGGCTCCGCTAACCCCATCGCGGAAACTCAGCTCACCAACTTCGGAAAGTGTCACCTCTTTGGGCCCGGCAATTTCCTGGATGTCCTCATTGATTTCCTGCACTATGTGCGCAAGGCTCTCGCCCTTCTCCAGTCTCTGGTTCCAAGCAGAAATCTTGGAGTCCAAAGATTGAATCGCCACAAAGTCCGCTCTCGCGGCTGCCAAATCCCTATCTCTTTGCTCTAGCTCCTCAAAGCCTCTTTGAAAACCACGACTCAGATCGCGAATGACCCAGAGGAACAGAATTAGGCCAAGCGATAACGCCATCAGTGAAATCGTGCCCTGCCAAAAGTCAATCAGGGCCCTATCGGCAATTGCCGATTGGGCGTTAGTCCGAGACAGGGCCTGGAACTTCTCACTCAGCTGCCGCGTCTGAGATAAGAACTCTTCAGTTGCAACCGCTAAATTTGGGGCCTGCCTCTGACCCTGAACCTTTGAGAGCTCTGCATCCAATGCCTCAAGCGCTTTTCGAAACTCTGGACCAGCCACTTCGTATGAACTCTGTCCAGTGCTGGTGATTACATTCAGGCGTTGAGCCAAAGTTGAGCGTGCCATCAGAAGGTCTTGGGCACTTCTTTGGCCCAGCTGAAATTCCTCGAGTTCTACCACCAGACCAAAGGCCTCACGCTGGACAAAAACAAGGGCAGACGAATCTGACTCTTCGGCGAGAATTGTCTCTCTGGTTCGATCATGGGTTTGATAGGAGTCAAAGGACCAGTAGATCAGACCCAAAACTAAACCCAGCATTGCTAGGCCCAGCCCTATTTGCCCCTTGCGCAGCTTGAACAGCTCTCGACCCGAGGGGGTTTGGACTGGTTTTATGACCACTTAGTCTCCAGCAAGTTCAATTTTGCTTAGCGACCAGTTCCAAGCATCAAGGACGCTGTAGTAGGGGGAACTCTCGGCAAAGATGATTCTTACCGGACCACCCCCTGACACTGGAATCGGCTCCCCGTTTTCATAGATGGCCAGCAGACTCTCGTTGTCCAAAAATGCCTGGACGGTGTCGGCGTAGCGGTAATCATTAAGGGCGATTGTCTCTACTCGGTCCTCGGCCGTGAAACCGGAGTCGATTAGTAGCTGATCAAAATCAATGACCGTGAAGGTGGTTTTCTCTTTTTTGAATGGCTCGAGAATTTCGATCTCGGTCGTACCGCGCTGCTGCAAAGCTTCGAGGCTGAAATCCTGGGAACCAACCGTCAGCGCGATAGTGGTCTCGATTTCTGCTTGAAAGTCATCTTGAAGGGCGGATGTGGTTGGAGCCGGGTCTTGAGCGGAACATCCTGTGACTAGGAGAGTGGACAAAACCAAAACCCCCAGCTTCGGAAATCCGAAACTATTTTTAGTCATAGCAAAATAGTAGCTAGGAATTGTAAAAACTGGAACACGGGGGACTCTTGGCCAGACCAGCTGAACATTCTGAACTTCCCTATGCTCCAGTTCCGGTATCCGTCAGGGCAACCAACCTCCGGCTGGGTTCTTGGTTTCAGTCCCGACCGCTTGCAGTCAAGTTGATCGCAAGCTGCGGAGTGCTTGTCGGGATTGCCTATTTCACTTGGAGATTGCTGTTCACAGGAATAGGCGTTGAGCCGCAGCTCTTCTGGCCACTATTTTTGGCTGAACTCTTTGGCTTTTTTACATTCTTGATGCTGGTTTACGAAGCTTGGGAAACACCGGCGACGCCACGGCCACCCCAGCTTGATTTGAGCACCGACATTCTCATCACCACATACAACGAAGAGATCGACATCGTTGAACCCACCATCGTCGGTGCGCTAAGGGTTCGAGGTCGAACCAAGATTTGGCTTTGCGATGACGGCCGTCGGCCGGACATGCTGGAGCTAGCCAGTCGCTACGGTATTGAATACCAGGTGCGCGAAGACAATCGTCACGCCAAGGCTGGCAACGTAAACGCCGTGCTGCCCAAGTTAAGGAACGATTTGGTTCTGGTTCTGGATGCCGATCACGTTCCATCACCGGATCTTCTCGAGGCCATGAGTGGCTACTTTGCTGAGGACAAGATCGCGCTGGTTCAATCAGCTCACTCTTTCCGCAATCACAACTCCGTAATGCACGAGGAGACCGGTCGACACGAGCAATCTCTGTTTTTTGATGTACTGCTACCAGGTCGAAACCGAAAGGGGAGTGTTTTCTGGTGTGGCAGTGCCGCCCTAATTCGTCGCAGTGCACTGGTTGAAGTCGGGGGTGTGGCTACCAAAACCTCGACAGAGGATTTCGAGACCTCGCTGCTTTTGCAAATGCGCGGTTACAAAACTCAGTACCACAACGAACACTTGATCCAAGGGCTTGCACCGGACAATCTGGCCGCGTACGTGGTGCAGCGGGCTCGATGGGCACAGGGCACACTCAGCGCATTTCGTCCCGGCTATGCGCTGCCGCTCAATAGAAAACTCTCGATCAAGCAGCGCATCTCGTATGTCGGAGCATTCCTTTACTACGTGACTCCATTGCAGCGAGTGGTCTACTCCTCATTCTTAGTGTTAGTTGGAATCTTTGGTTTGGTTCCGGTTTCCCAAGCTTCACCCGAGTACCTTGCGCTTTGGGCTAGCTATGTGATTCTGACCTTCACAGCTGTTGCGGCCCTGGAACGCGGTAGCACGCAGCCATTCGAGGGGATTCGTAACACCTTCTTGTCGATGGAGGCTTTTCTCAGAGCAATCCCCACTCTCTTCACCCAGAAAACGCCTGGCTTCAAGGTGACCCCGAAGAATGAGGTTGATTTAGGTGGATGGGAAGCCCTTTCCTACATTCGATTGCCGCTGTTGGTAATTGGTTTAAACCTTGTGGTTTTGGGAAGCAGGGCGCTGGACTATGCGCTGATTGCGCTAACGGGCCAGGGCTTCCTTCCACCGTTGCCATGGCCCGCAGCCATTGCAATGTCGTTGTTTGCGACTTTGGAAGTTGGCGTCATCGTTGCGCTTGCAATAAGGATTTACAAACGCAAACAACTGCGAAAACTTTGGCGTTTTCCACTTCGACTCAACGCTCGTCTGAATGGTGTTCTGGTTTCAGTTCTTGACCTTCACCAGGCAGGGGCCGCGATTCTTACTCGGCGAGAGCTACTAAGGGACTCGACCGCCCTCGAACTTGAGATCGAGTTGACCAATTTGGACGGCGAACAGGTTGTTGCCAGGGGTGTCTTTGAGCCCAGAAACACAAGATCGCTGAGTTCAAGCCAAGATGCCGTGAGGGTAGGTGGACAGATCACCTGGAGTGATCAGACCTCACGTCACGCGGTCCTGGAGTGCTGCTATGTAGCTGAGCCCTATCGCGCCCGAAACCGTTTTTGGCAGCGCAGATCACCTCGTGTTGCAGTGTTGCTCGATGCGACCTTAAATGGCCACAAAGCCGAGGCCTTTGACCTGAGCTTTGGTGGTATTGGTTTGCGTTTGACTGGCGAGGTTAGCGTTGCCACTGCCGCTACTTATCCAATTCAACTTCAATACAAAGAAAGTCAAATTTCAGGTCGCCTTACCGTCCGAGACGCCAGGGCCATCGGTGATGGTGTTACCCGAGTCGGTGGTGAGGTGGAGTGGGATTCAACAGCATGGCTGAACGAGATTCTCCCGGTTGCCCTCACGCCAAGATCTAAGCAGTCAGGCTCACACCTGCTGGCGGTTCGCTAGAGGTCGTCCGAGGCCAACTGATTTCGACCGGCTGACTTGGCTCGGTATAGGGCCTCATCGGCTCGCTTTAGAAGATCATGTGAGTCCTCGCGACCATTCCAGCTGACAAGACCTGCGCTGATAGTTGCGACCAGCGGCTTCTTCAGCTGAAGGATTGGAGTTCTGAAGGCCAGCACCAGTCGGGCAGCGATCTCACCGAGTTTTTCTTTTGGCATCGGGTTGGCCAAGACCACAACGAACTCATCTCCACCGATGCGGAAGATTTGATCGTCCCCACGAAGCGTTGCTCGTAGTCTCTCCGCGACCTGCACCAGAGCACGGTCTCCAACATCGTGACCATGCTGATCGTTGATTTCCTTGAAGTGATCGATGTCCAACATGATCAGCGCGAATGAGCTGCCGGACTGATTCGCTTGCTTGATGGTTTGAGCCAGACTGATCTCAAATGCGGTGCGGTTACCAAGCTGACTGAGAGGGTCAAGGAGAGCCTTTTTGCGAAGTTCCGTCTCACGAGTCTTTCGCTGAGTGATATCTAGGGCAACACCCAAGACTCCAACAATTGCGCCCTCTGGAGAGCGAATGGCCTCCCCGCGAGCCAGCATCCAGCCATGGAAGCTACCGTTGTTGAACATCTCCAGTTCTAGTTCGTACGGAGTGCCGTGGGCGATGGTCTCAGTCAAAGCTTTGCTCAACCGCTCCCAGCTCTCGGGAGAGAACAGCTGATGATGCGTTGAGGCTGGGGGTGGCTCTTTGTCAGGGGTCAGGCCCTGCATGCGAAACAGCTCTTCGGACCAGGTAACCTTGTCGGTCGCTAGGTCCAAATACCAACTACCCAGTCCCCCCAAGCGTTGAGCTGCTTCTAGCTGGGATCGGGCAATGTCTCCGCGAATTCGCTCGCGCACAAGGGTAGAAACGTCTTCGTGAACACCACTCATTCGAAGTGGCTCCCCATCATCGGATCGTTTCACGATTTTTCCCGTGGACTTGATCCAAAACCACTGGTCTTGTGCACCCTTGAGTCGAATTTCGACTTGATAGAAGTCGGATTCGAACTTGGCATGATCTTCGATGGCTTTATTGACCTTATCCACGTCAGCCGGGTGACACATCATCATGAATTTCTCAATACTGAATGGTCGAACTTGGTCATGGTCAAGGCCGAGCATTTCAATCCAGTGGTCGTCCACGTCGACCTGTCCAGTGGTCATATCCCAGTCCCAAAGGCCCATGCGAGACGCCTCAAGCACTAGCCACAAGCGCTCATTGTCGCGCTTCAGCCGCTCCATTTGGGATTTGAAATCCGTCATGTAAACGAGTATCCAGCACTATTGAAAGAATTCAAAGTCGTTTGGCCAAATGGCCCAATATTCCGTCTACGCTCTTGGCTATGGCACTCGCAAAAGCAAAATCTTGGGACACCTCAACAGCAGCCGCTGGCTTTCTCTGGGATTCTCCAAACCCCAAAGCCAACCTCATGTTGCAGC
This sequence comes from Micrococcales bacterium UBA7472, assembly GCA_002478545.1. Taxonomy (GTDB): domain Bacteria; phylum Actinomycetota; class Actinomycetes; order Actinomycetales; family Microbacteriaceae; genus Aquiluna. The sequence continues at coordinate 5,337 of DLOY01000041.1, read as the reverse complement.
ATGGATTGGGTGAGTACTCAGAGCGTTATGTCTGGCAATACAACCAGCTGATTCCGAAGCTGGTGGCTCGGGGATTCAACGTTTACGCCATTGACCTGCCCGGTCACGGTGAGAGTGCTGGGGTCCGAGGGCTGGTTGATCTGAACGAGGCATTGATGCTTCACCTCAGTGCTCGTGAGGCCATCGATCCTGGATTGCCACTTGTGTTGATGGGTCACTCACTGGGAGGTCTCGTTACCGCAGCTTCGGTGGTTTCTAACCCAGGCGGAATTGCGGCAGCGGTGATTTCATCTAGTGCGATGCAACAGCCTTCCAAGCGCTGGGAGCGACTTCTCTCCAAGTTGGTTACCTCCATTAACCCAGAGGGTGACATGCCGCTACCGAGGCCGGGAGAAGAATGTCTGACCCGTGACCTGGAACTTCTCAAGCTAATCGCCGCTGACGACAAGATGTATCACGGTAAGGCTAGAAACCTCGTTGCAAAAACTGTCTTAGAGATTTCAGACATGGTCTGGGATCGGATTGATCAGTGGAGTGTTCCGACTTTGGTGATTCACGGAGACAAGGACCTCTCTACCAATCATCAAAACTCGATTCGACTCTTTGACAAGATTCCTGCT
>DLOY01000041.1:808-4608 GCA_002478545.1 Micrococcales bacterium UBA7472 | reverse complement strand
TGGTTGAGCGTGAATTGTTTGAGTGGCTTGAAACAAAGATTTAGTTCTCAGCTGGGACTCAAATTGCAGTCAGAGAATGTTGAGTATTCGGGGACTGATTCTCTGAACTTCTAGAAAGCTGTTGGACTAACAATTGGCAAGATTGCTCTACAAACTCGGCCTATTCTCAGCGCGCAAGGCTTGGCTGGTGGTCATAGCCTGGCTCATCCTGCTAGGCACCGCCGTGGGATTGATGGTCAACTTCGCCGGCAAACTCTCCTCCTCGATGTCGATTGAGGGAATTGAGTCTCAGCTTGTAATTGACCGCCTGCAGGAGAGTTTCCCTGAGGCCTCCAGGGGTCAGGGTCAAATTGTTTTTCACAAGCCTGCAGCTGAATTTACTGATGCGGAAAAAGAGCTCATCTCCGAAGAGTTACGAAAGCTAGAGACCATTGATGGTGTAGCCGAGGTCATCGACCCATTCGCCACCGCCGAGGAACTAGCTAAGCAGCGGGCTGATGTTGCTGAGGGTGACCAGAAGCTAGCAGATGCCAAAGCAGAGTTGGCCGAGGCTGAAAAAGAGCTGGCCGATGGCAAGGTGGAGCTACTTGATGGCGAGGATGAGATTGCCTCTGGTCTAGCCAAGATTGAGTCGGGCCAGGCCGAGATTGACAAAAACAAGGCCGAACTAGCAGCTCAAAAAGAGGATCTCGAGGGCAAGCTAGCTCAGGTTGAGGCCGGGATTGCGCAGCTCACCCAAGCCGGGGCTCCGCAGGAGCAGATCGCACCATTGATTGCAAACCAGCAGCAAATCCTGGGCGGCCTTGCTCAAATCGCCTCGGGTGAAACGCAGCTTCAGGCTGCGCAAGCTGAGCTCGATGCCGGAGAGCGAGAACTGATTGCTGGTCAGGCCGAGTTGAGCTCTGGAAAGCAGGAGATTGCCGATGCTGAAACCAAGATTGCAGATGGCTACAAAGAATTAGCCGATGGTGAGGCGGAGCTAGCTATCGCGAAGCGACTTTTGGTTGTAACCGAGAACTTTGGAACCATCTCCGAGAACGGTTTGACTGCGATTGCAACGGTGCAGTTTGACCTGCCGGTAAATCAACTCGAGTCGGCGACCACCGATGCAGTTGTCGAAGCGATGAAAGAGCTTCGCTCCGAGACCATGCAGGTTGAGTTCTCCCAAGCACTCACCACCGACTTCGGTGAACTGCTGGGCCCTGGTGAGATTGTCGGGTTGGTTAGCGCAGCGATCGTATTGTTTGTGATGCTTGGATCGATGATCGCAGCTGGATTGCCGGTGCTCTCAGCAATTCTCGGAGTTGGAATCTCGGCAAGCATCACGATGGCACTATCGGGAGCCATTGAGATGACCTCGACCACTCCGATTCTTGGTGTAATGCTGGGTCTAGCTGTCGGTATCGACTACAGCCTGTTCCTCCTAAACCGTCACCGCAAACAACTGAAGACCGGAATGGACCTAAGGGAGTCAATTGCGCTCTCCACCGGCACCAGCGGTAATGCGGTGTTGTTTGCTGGTTTGACCGTAATCATCGCGCTTGCGGCCTTGAACCTAACTGGAATTGGCTTCCTGGGGCTGATGGGAACCATGGGTGCGGTTGCAATCGCCCTGGCGGTTTCAATCGCAATCACCTTTACTCCTGCACTGATGTCCCTAATTGGCATGCGAGTACTCAACAAGAAAGAGCGTGCAGCGCTTGAATCGGCAGAGTCTCGTCACGATGCAGAACAGCCAAAGAATGCCCTGGTCCCAGTGCTGGCAACCAAGCACCCTTGGCTTGCAACCTTGGCTGTTGGTGCGCTCTTGGTAGTGGCAGCCCTGCCCGCATCCGAGATGCGACTTGGTCTCCCGGATGGTTCATCAGAACCAATCGACTCCACGACCTACAAGTCATTCCAATTGGTGAGTGAGAGCTTTGGCGAGGGAGCTAACGGTTCGATCACTGCTGTGGTCACAATGCCACAAGCGATTGCCGAAGCGGATGAGTTGGAACTGCAGGCCGACATCGCAGAGAAGTTCTTTGCTCTGGACAATGTCTCAGCGGTGCTGCCAGCGGCAATTTCGGAAGATCAAAAAACTCTGTTGTTCCAGATCATTCCAAGCCAAGGTCCAGCGACTGAAGAGACCGAGGATTTGGTCCACGATGTTCGTGACCTCACGGCGCAAATCGATTCTGAGTTTGGGGGACTACTGGGTGTAACCGGTATGACGGCCACCAACATCGATATCTCAGAGAAGCTAGCTGGTGCACTGCCGCTCTATTTGGGAACCGTGTTGGCGCTATCGCTACTTCTATTGATCTTGGTTTTCCGCTCGATCTTGGTTCCTCTTCTAGCAACCGCAGGATTCTTGCTGACGGTGTTTGCCACCTTTGGTGCTGTGGTTGCGGTTTACCAGTGGGGCTGGCTCGGCTTCCTGTTCGACATTCACGACCCGGGTCCAATCCTGAATTTCTTGCCCACCATCTTGATTGGAATCCTGTTCGGTCTTGCCATGGACTACCAGCTGTTCTTGGCATCTGGAATTCGTGAGGCTTACGTCCACGGCAAGAGTCCAAAGGATGCCATCAATTACGGTATTCACCTCTCCAGGGCCGTGGTTATCGCCGCTGCGCTGATCATGGTCACGGTGTTTGGCGGCTTTGCCTTCAACCACCTAACCCTGGTTCGACCAATTGGATTCGGTTTGGCCATCGGTGTTCTAATCGATGCCTTCTTGGTGAGGTTGATCTTGGTTCCGGCGATCATGTCACTGCTAGGCAAGAGTGCCTGGTGGATCCCAAAGTGGCTCGATCGTCTGCTGCCTGATGTAGATGTTGAGGGAAGCTCGTTGGAGCGTAAGGCTAGCTAAGAGCAATCAGATCCGCGTAGGACTGATTCCACAGGTCCTCAACACCATCGGGGAGAATCAATACTCGTTCCGGGTTTAGTGCCTCAACCGCACCCACATCGTGGCTTACCAAAACCACTGCACCCTGGAATGAGGCAAGAGCTTTCAGGATCTCTTCACGCGATGCTGGGTCGAGGTTATTGGTCGGCTCATCGAGTAGCAATACGTTCGCGCTCGAGACCACTAGGGCTGCAAGTGCCAACCTGGTCTTCTCACCACCTGATAGCACCCCGGCTGGCTTGTCGACATCATCACCGGTAAAAAGGAATGAGCCTAAAACTTTGCGAGCATCGGTTTCATTCAAATTGGGTGCCGCGAACATCATGTTCTGAAGCACACTTTTTTGGTGATCGAGGGTTTCATGCTCCTGAGCAAAGTAGCCAATCTTCAGGCCGTGCCCTGGTTCGAGCTTTCCGGTGTCAGGTTGGTCAACGCCAGCCAGGATCTTCAAAAGCGTGGTTTTACCGGCACCATTCAGACCAATGACCACAACCTTGCTACCGCGGTCAATCGCGAGATCGACCGCGGTGAAGATCTCCAAAGACCCATAGCTCTTGGAGAGGTTGCTGGCCATGAGTGGAGTTTTGCCACATGGTGCAGGGTCTGGGAACTTGATCTTGGCAACGCGGTCTTGCGCCCTGACCTCCTCCAATGAACCAAGCAGCTTCTGTGCTCTTCGCACCATCTGCTGGGCCGCTGCTGCCTTAGTCGCCTTGGCACCAAACTTGGCTGCCTGCAACTGCAGCGCTGTCGCTTTGCGCTCAGCGTTGGTGCGCTCCTTTTTGCGACGCTCCTCGTCAGCCTCGCGCTGCTTCAGATACTGCTTCCAACCCATGTTGTAGACGTCGATGACCTGTCGGTTGGCATCGAGATAAAACACGCGGTTCACTGTCTCTTCCACCAGCTC
>DLOY01000041.1:0-695 GCA_002478545.1 Micrococcales bacterium UBA7472 | reverse complement strand
CTCAGCCAAACCACGCGGTCGGCATCAAGGTGGTTGGTCGGTTCATCTAGAAGCATGGTCTGAGCATCTGAGAACAAAATTCGCGCCAGCTCAACTCGGCGTCTTTGACCTCCGGAGAGCGTCTTGAGTGGCTGCGAAAGGGTTTGCTCGCTGATTCCAAGGTTTGATGCGATCGACGCTGCCTCGGCTTCAGCCGCATAGCCACCCGCGGTGGTGAATTCCAGCTCGGCGCGAGCGTATTTCTTCATGGCCGCATCGTGAGTCTTAGGGTCAGGTGACCCCATGTCTTCAGTTGCTTTCTGCATGCGCTGCAAGATATCGCCAAGACCCCGGGCATTGAGAATTCTGGTTTTGGCTAGCTCTTCGAGGTTTCCGGTTTTTGGATCCTGGGGGAGATAGCCGATGGCACCGCTTGTTTGCAGGTTACCTGCGGTTGGCTGGCCCTCGCCGGCAAGAATCTTGGTGAGGGTGGTTTTACCAGCACCGTTTCGGCCAACCAAACCAACCTTGTCACCTTTTTGAACCCTGAAGTTCACGCCCGACATCAGGGTGCGAGCGCCGATCCTGATCTCTAGGTCAGAAACAGCAATCAAGAAGCACTCCGGGGTTTGGGGACTCTCAAAGCGTAGTGGCTAGGCTTTAGTCATGAATCTCTCACCCAAGTCCCTATTTCGTTTATTTGCAGTTGCTGAGGT
>DLOY01000019.1:3288-5094 GCA_002478545.1 Micrococcales bacterium UBA7472 | reverse complement strand
GTTGGCTCGATGCCGGCACCGTGGTACAGGAAGTTCTTTAGGACCTGCTGCCCCTGTTCTGAGTGCTTTACCTCCGGGTGCCACTGCACGCCAAAGATTCGCTTCTCCACATTTTCAAATGCTGCAACCGGAGTGGTTTCAGTTGAGGCCAAGACCTGGAAGCCAGCTGGGGCCTGAACGACCTGGTCACCATGGCTCATCCAGCAAATCTGAAGTTGAGGCTGGCTTCCAAGCAGCACTCCGCCATCGGAGAGCTTTAGCTCGGTAGCGCCATATTCGCGCTTGCCAGTCTGGTCGACCTTGCCGCCCAGAGCCTGGGCCAACACTTGGAAGCCGTAGCAGATTCCGAGAACTGGAATACCGAGTTCCAAGATCTGGGGGTCGAGCTGCGGAGACCCGGCCTCATAGACACTGGATGGTCCGCCCGAAAGGATGATGGCGGCCGGGTTCTTGGCACGAATCTGTGCTGCTGTGACGTTGTGATGAACGATCTCCGAGTAGATGTTTGCCTCGCGCACCCTTCGTGCGATTAGCTGCGCATACTGAGCGCCAAAGTCAACTACCAGTACCGGCTTCATGCGCCACGCTCCAACTTCTCAAGCTCTGCCTTGGCAACCTTGGCATAGCGAGCCTCGGTGTAAAAACTCAGAAGTGGCACAATGCCACCCAGTGCGATGAATAAAAACCGAGTGAATGGCCAACGAAGAAGCGTCCACATTCTGAAATCTGCCAGGAGGTAGACCACGTAGAGCCAGCCGTGAACGATCAAAATCCAGACTGTGAGGTTCACGCCAACATCCGGCAGCCCCTCACCCTCGACGCCGTAGCTCTCGAAAGTGATAAAGCCGTTTGGCCCCAATAGCCAGAGATCAAACCCCAAGAACGGCAAACGGCGGATGCCCCAGGTAATCATCAAAAGCAGCAGGAAGATGCCGGTCACGTATGAAGAGACTCGGTAAAACCCGATTACTTTTCGAAGCTGTTCTGATTTGGCCGACATAGCTAGGAAGTCTAATCGGACTAGAGATTGGCCAGTGCGGCCAGCACCTTGGACTTAGCTTCCTCAGCGGTCGTTGCACTCAGCGCTAGTTGAGCTATTGACTTCGCCTGGTCCTCAGTCACTGCCGACAGGGCAGTCCTTACTGCACCGACCTGACTCATAGAGGCTGAAACCGACTTGAAACCAAGCCCAGCCAGCACGACTGCGAAGGCTGGATCAGATGCACTCTCACCACAAACTCCCGAGGAGATATTGGCCTGTAGTGAGTCCGCAGCAATCTTTTCTAGCGCTCTGATTAGCGCCGGCTGCCAGGGGTTCAAAAGGGCACCCAAAGCTGAGTTCATTCGATCGGCTGCAAATAGATACTGCGAGAGGTCGTTAGTTCCAACGGAGATGAAATCAAGTTGACCCGCGAGGTCGCCAAGTGACATCACCATCGATGGGGTCTCCACCATGACACCGACCTTGAACTTGCCAGCAGCTTTAGCCAGGCCTGCGAATTCAATTGCTTCTTGCGAGGTGGCGATCATCGGGGCCATTACCCAAACTTCACGACCGGATTGCTCTCTAGCAACCTCCAAGCTGGCGAGTTGATCAAGGATGAACTGCCGGTGCTCTTGAATCAGTCGGTAGCCGCGGACGCCCAGGGCCGGATTCTCCTCGTGCGGCATATTTAGAAACGGGACCGGTTTATCGCTTCCGGCATCAATGGTTCGAACCACCACCGGACCCTCCGGAGCAGCCTTCAATATCTCGGTGTAACTCTCAGCCTGGGCAGCTACGGTTGGCATCGCCGTTGCCGATAG
>DLOY01000019.1:0-3124 GCA_002478545.1 Micrococcales bacterium UBA7472 | reverse complement strand
TGATTGATTTGGTGGCCATCGATTCATCGCCATCTACCACCACTCGATCACCGACCGGGTCAACCAAAACAATTTGTCCATCGACCAGTTGTGCCGCGTCTGCACAGGAGACCACTGCAGGGATGGATTTTGATCTACAAATGATCGCGGTGTGGGAAGTTGGGCCACCCTTGAGGGTCACTACTCCCACCACAGCCTTGGTGAACTGGGCGGTGTCGGCTGGAGAGAAATCATCTCCGACCAGAACAAAAGCGCCCTCCTCAGGAAGGTCTAGACCCAGGTGTATTCCGTGGATGTGGGCCGCGACTCGCTTCGCCAAATCTCTAAGGTCAGCAAGACGCTCCTCAAAGGCCGCATCCCCGGAAAGCAACTCTCCAAACTCATCAACCGCCATCATGAATGCTGTGGCTGCACTCCAGCCCTCATCAATCTGAGCGGCGGCCGTCTCGAATAGATCCTCGTCTTCGAGCAGCATTTTTAGAGCCTCGAATATCTCGGCACTAGTTTCGCCAGCTTTCTCACCCAGCTGATCGAGGTATTCGGCAACTGCGGTCACCGCGCTCTTGAGAGTTGACTTCTCGGACTCGGAATCACCCTGATGCTTGTGTGGCTTGGGAAGCTCTTGCGCCGGCTTGACCCTGAAGACCTCTGCCCTAACGGCGTTGAGCCCAACTCCCATTCCACCGAGAATGGCGCCTGCAGTCACCACCGCTAGCCCTTTAGAAAGTCTTGAATCTGAGCAATGAGCGATTCGGCTTGAGCCTGGTCCTCAGTGTCAACCTCTACCGATAGCTCTTCACCAGTCTTTGCCTTGAGCGCCATCATTCGAAGCGGGGAGTTTGCCTTCACCATCTCTTCGCCGGCTTTACCGATGCGAACTTCTAGGCCGGATTCTTTGACAAGTTTTACGATTTGACCTGCAGGTCTAGCATGCAAACCAATCGGATCTAAAACGGTTACAGTGGCGGAAACAGTGGACATTTGGACCTCCCGCCTAAATGCTAGCCCTCTTCAATGATGCGTAGTTGCTCATCTCGAACTAAACGCCACCAAATATAGAAAGCGGCGAGCGCAAAAAACGCCCACTCAACGGCATAGAAGGCGGTCAGCCAGTTGATTTCCACTTCCTGCTGACGAATACCGATGGTGATCCTCTCAAGGCCAACATCAATACCCTCTTGCACAATTACATAGGCCGGATAGCTCTCGAGTTCCTCGCCGGAGTAGAGATTAATCAGCTGTGCCAAAGACAATGACTGCAATACCCCATCAACGCTCTCGCGAGGTGGCTCAGTCGGCTCGACATATCCGGTGATCGATACCCGCTTAGCCTCAAGCGACTCAGCGACTGATTTTGCCGTTTCAAGCGAAGGTGTGAAGCCCAGCGCAAGGGTCAAGCTGCGCTCTCCCACTAGCGAATTACTCACTACCCAGTAGCCAGGGAGCTGCTGGTCCCCCACAAGTTGCAAGCGGTTGGCAACCACGTAGACATTTTCTGGATCAATTACGGCCTCGACGCTTGCCAGCTGATCGAAGACATTTTCAGTGATTGGGCCAGGCTGAATCATTTCATCGAGCGGCTTCGCCGGTGCATCAGAAACTTCGACGCCAACCACTCGGAAGGTTCGCTCCAGCTGCCATTGCATCAAGAGCGAAAATATCGCCGCGATGCTGACAGCCGCCAGCAGTGCCAGCAGCCATTTTGGTCTTTTGGCTACTTGCCAAAAACTTAGGTTCATTACTCGTATTTGTTTACGACAACATCCACGCGCTGGAACTCCTTGACATCGGAGTAGCCGGTGGTGGCCATTGATTTACGCAGTGCTCCGATTAGGTTCTCGGTGCCACCGGCAGAGGTTGCAGGTCCAAGCAGGATGCTCTCCATGGTTCCGTGAGTTCCAACCCAGACTCGCTGACCGCGAGGAAGCGAGGAGCTAACCGCCTCATTACCCCAGTGCCAACCGCGACCAGGGGCTGCTGCTGCTCTAGCCAGGACGGTACCAAGCATCACTGCATCAGCGCCACACGCGATGGCTTTGACAATGTCACCGGAGGTGCCAAGACCACCATCGGCAATCACGTGCACATAGCGACCGCCGGACTCATCCATGTAGTCACGACGAGCAGCAGCCACATCGGCAACCGCAGTCGCCATTGGTGCGTGTATACCCAAGACCTTGCGAGTAGCGGTAGCAGCGCCACCACCGAATCCAACCAGGACACCAGCGGCACCAGTTCGCATCAGGTGCAACGCCGCGGTGTAGGTAGCTGCGCCCCCAACAATTACTGGGACATCGAGCTTGTAGATGAACTCTTTGAGATTCAAAGGCTCGCGGCTTTTGGAAACATGTTCTGCCGAAACGGTGTTGCCGCGAATCACAAACAGGTCCACGCCTGACTTGGTGACAACATCAGCAAACTCTGCAGTGCGCTGCGGAGACAGCGCTCCAGCAACCGTTACTCCGGCAGCTCTAATCTCACTCAGGCGAGCCTTGATAAGTTCTGGCTGGATGGGCTTTGAGTAAACGCGCTGCAGGACCGAAGTGGCATCTTCATCTTTGGCGGATGCAATTTCTTCAAGCTGCTGAGTTGGATCCTCGTAACGAGTCCATAGTCCCTCGAGGTCCAAGACTCCAAGACCACCGAGCTTTCCCATCTCAATCGCGGCTGCAGGACTCATGGCGGAGTCCATTGGAGCGGCTACGACCGGAAGGTCGAAGCGATAGGCGTCAATCGCCCAGGCCGTGGAAACATCCTCGGCATCGCGAGTTCTCCTGGTTGGGACAATCGCAATGTCATCAAAGGCGTATGCAACCTTGGCGCGCTTGGACCTACCGATTTCGATTTCGTTCACAGCGCTCTCCTATCGGGTGCCGTAATTTGGCGCTTCGATGGTCATTTGAACATCGTGCGGGTGTGACTCGCGAAGACCAGCCGCGGTAATGCGGACAAACTTGCCCTTGGTCTGAAGTTCGGGGATGGTAGCGGAACCGACATAACCCATCGATGCACGAAGGCCACCGACTAACTGGTGCACAACCGACGACACGGTGCCGCGATAGGGCACACGACCTTCAATGCCTTCAGGTACAAGCTTGTCCTCGCGAAGTACATCGTCCTGGAA
>DLOY01000006.1 GCA_002478545.1 Micrococcales bacterium UBA7472 | reverse complement strand
ACGGCTGCCGGCTCACCGGTTAGATTCGCACTCGATACTGCCAGTGGCCCGACATCCTCCAGGAGTGCAAGCGTTATCTTGTGATCTGGGACCCTAAGGGCAACCGTTCCCCTGGTGTCACCCAAATCCCAATCCAGCGACAACTGCGCCTTCAGCACCATGGTCAAAGCACCTGGCCAAAAAGCTGCTGCAAGCTGATTCGCAATCAGCGGAAGATCTGTTGCAAGTGCGGACATGGTCTCTACTTTTGGAATCAAGACTGGCGGCGGTGAGGTGCGATCGCGACCCTTCAGAGCCAGCAGCTGCTCGACACCCTTAGCGCTAAACGCATCGGCGGCCAAACCGTAAACGGTATCGGTGGGGATAACCACTACCTCGGAGCGATCCAGTGCGACCTTGGCCTGGCGAAAACCACCGAGAAGTTCAACATCAACTGAGCAGTCGTAAATCTTCTGCATTCTCGGCTCTACTTTCTTGCGCTGATGGTTCTGAATCTGTCAGTCAAATCTTTGTGGGCGATAACTTCTTTGTACCCTTGCGCCAATAGTAATTCAACGATTGCATCGGACTGTCCGTCAGCATGCTCCAAGGCAATGACTCCCCCGTCGACCAGAAGCTCGTGCCCGATTGCCACTAAGTCTCTGATTAGGTCTAGACCGTCTTGTCCGGAATAGAGTGCCAACTTCGGATCGTGAAGATAAACCTCGGGATCCAGTGGCACCGCACTCTCTGGAATGTAGGGAGGATTAGAAACCAGCAGATCCACAGTCCCGACCAGATCAAAGCTGTCATCTGGAAACACGCCTTCCCTGAGCTTCACCGATGGAGCTAGCTGAGCAAGATTTCGGCTGAGGTAGGGGACCGCCTCTGGGGATGCTTCAAGAGCCAAGACATCTGCATCCGCCCTAGCGCGGGCAATTGCAATCGAAATGATTCCCGAGCCAGATCCAACCTCAAAGACTTTCGGGTTGGATTTGTTCTTGATCAAATCAAGACTGACACCAACTAGTACCTCGGTTTCTGGTCTAGGGATAAAAACCCCAGGACCAACCGAAACCTCGAAGTCCAAAAACGCAGCAGATCCGGTGATGTGTTGGAGCGGTTCGCGCGACACTCGGCGCTGCAAAGCCTGCAGAAATTTGGCATGGGCAGACTCACTCAGGCCCAAATCAAAACTCATGCGAGTCAATAGCTCCGTCTTTGTGATTTCGGCAGCATGGCAAATCAGCCAGTACGCATCGGCCTCATAGGAGGCGACTCCAGCCTTAGCTAGCTCGTCTTTCGCGAAGGCCACAGCCTCAACGAAACGCATTACTCTCCGGCAAGGGCGGCGAGTCGTGCCTCTTCGTCCATCTTGATGGCTGACTGCACGATTGGCTCGAGGGCGCCGTCCATGACCTGGTCGAGGTTGTATGCCTTGTAACCGGTGCGATGATCAGCGATTCGGTTCTCAGGGAAGTTGTAGGTGCGAATTCGCTCGGAGCGGTCCACGGTTCGAATTTGAGATTTTCTCGCCGCTGATTGCTCAGCCTCAATTGCCTCCTGCTGAGCAGCAAGTAGGCGCGCCCGTAGCACGCGCATGGCTGCTTCGCGGTTTTGCAGCTGAGATTTTTCATTCTGCATTGAGACCACAATTCCAGTCGGAAGGTGGGTAATTCTCACTGCAGAGTCGGTTGTGTTAACCGACTGACCACCGGGGCCCGAGGAGCGGAAGACGTCAATTCGCAAATCGTTTTGGTTGATGTCAACCTCTTCAGGCTCATCAACTTCTGGGAAGACCAACACTCCAGCGGCAGAGGTGTGAATGCGACCCTGGGTCTCGGTGACTGGAACTCGCTGCACGCGGTGCACACCACCCTCGTACTTCAGGTGAGCCCATACTCCGTCCGCTGGGTCGGTTGCAGAAGACTTGATGGCGACCTGAACATCCTTGATTCCGCCCAAATCACTCTCAGTGCGGTCTAGGACTTCAGCCTTCCAACCCTTTGAGGTTGCGTAGTACATGTACATGCGAAGCAAATCGGCCGCGAATAGCGCGGATTCCGCTCCACCTTCACCGGCCTTGATCTCCATGATCACATCGCGGCCATCGTCCGGGTCACGAGGAATCAGTAACCTGCGCAATTTCTCTTGCGCTTCCTTGAGACGATCCTGCATGCCTGGAAGTTCGGCTGCGAAAGCCTCGTCCTCCTTGGCCAGTTCTGAAGCAGCTGCAATGTCATCCTGCAGACCAATCACATTGGCCTCTGCGTTCAAAATGGCAGATAGCTCTGCGTAGCGACGATTTAGCTTCTTTGCCAGTGCGGGGTTGGCGTGAACTGAAGCATCGCTGAGCTGCTGCTGCAGCTCAGCGTGCTCAGACCTAAGTCCTTGCAGCGAGTCGAGCAAGATTACTCCGCATCAGTCTCGGACGGAACTGGCATTGACTTCTCCAACTTGAGCAGGAACTCAACATTGCTCTGAGTGTCCTTCAATCGGCTCAATACCAGCTCAAGTGCCTGCTGCTGCTCCAAGCCTGCAAGAGCGCGGCGCAGCTTCCAAATGATCTTGGTCTCCTGCGGGCTCATCAACATCTCTTCGCGTCTGGTACCAGATGCGTTGATGTCGACGGCTGGGAAGATTCGCTTGTCAGCCAGCTGACGAGATAGGCGAAGTTCCATGTTTCCGGTGCCCTTGAACTCCTCGAAGATGACCTCATCCATCTTGGATCCGGTCTCAACCAACGCAGTTGCCAAGATAGTCAGCGAACCACCGTTTTCGATGTTTCTTGCCGCACCGAAGAACTTCTTTGGTGGGTAGAGGGCTGAAGAGTCAACACCACCGGAAAGAATGCGACCGGATGCTGGAGCGGATAGGTTATAGGCACGCCCCAGACGTGTAATCGAGTCGAGCAGCACAACTACGTCGTGACCCATCTCAACCAGGCGCTTTGCGCGCTCGATAGCTAGCTCAGCAACGGTGGTGTGGTCGTCGGCAGGGCGATCGAAGGTGGAGGCAATAACCTCACCCTTGACAGTGCGCTGCATGTCGGTCACTTCTTCAGGGCGCTCGTCAACCAGAACAACCATCAGGTGAACCTCTGGGTTGTTGGTTGAAATTGCGTTAGCGATTGCCTGCAGCACCAAGGTCTTACCGGCCTTTGGTGGGGAAACAATCAATCCACGCTGACCTTTACCGATTGGCGCTACCAAGTCAATAATTCTGGTTGAAAGCTTCTTCGGGTCAGTCTCAAGTCGCAGTCTGGCGTCTGGGTAGAGCGGAGTGAGCTTGCCAAACTCAACACGAGCGGCTGCCTCTTCTAGAGTCAAACCGTTTACGGAGTCAACACGCACAAGTGCGTTGAACTTTTGGCGCTGGTTATTGTCACTTTCGCGTGGCTGGCGAATTGAACCCACCACTGCATCACCCTTGCGAAGGCCGTACTTCTTGACCTGACCAAGAGACACATAAACATCGTTTGGACCCGGTAGGTAACCTGAGGTTCTAAGGAAGGCGTAGTTGTCAAGGACATCCAAGATTCCAGCAACTGGAACTAACACGTCATCTTCAGAAACCTCTGGCTCAGCTTCATCCTGTGAACCATTGCGGCGACGGTCGCGGTCGCGGAAGCGACCGCGGCGGTTTCTGCCGCCGCGACGGTCATCGTCACGGTCCTGACGAGATTCGCGCTCTCCCCGCTCGCCCTGGTTGTTGTCACCCTCGCTGCGCTCCTCGGCACCCTCGTTGCGCTGACGATCGCGGCCACCGCGATCTTGACGACCCTCACGTGGGCCACGGTCCTCACGAGGTGCGCGCTCCTCTCGAGCCGGGCGCTCAGAGGTTGATTCTGGCTTGGACTCAGACTTGGTTTCGGAAGTTACCTCTGCGGTTGCTTCCTTCTTGGTGGCGCGACGGCGAGTGGTCTTGGCCTCTTGTGGTGCTTCAGTCTGTGGTGCGGAAGCCTCGACGGTTGCGCTGGTAGCGCGGCGAACACGTCTTACTGGCTTTTCCTGCTGGATTTCATCCATGTATGGTTACTCGTTTCTTTGCGGCACAGATTGCCGGATTTGAAGAATTTCTGTGAGAGAAGCAGTGGCGGGCTTTAGTTGCCTGATCCAAACTGCAGCTCAACACTAGCACCTTTGTAATCAACTGCAAGCGTCAGCGCTTTCCAGTGTGGAAAGTTCTCTTTGGCGATTGCAATCGCACTTAGGCGATCTTGAGGTGATGGCTCCAAGACCAATACCGATGGCCCAGCACCCGACACAACCGCAGGGTGGCCAGCAGCGCGAAGCTGAGCGACCAAAGCAGAAGTCTCTGGCATTGCGCTTGCTCGATAGTTCTGGTGGAGACGGTCCTCAGTGGCTGCAAACAGTAACTCGGGGCTCTGAGTCAGCGCAGCCACCAGCAGAGCAGAGCGCGAGAGGTTGAAAACTGCATCCGTGTGCGGGACAGACTCTGGCTGGAGTGACCTGGCCAACTTGGTAGACATTTGATGCGGCGGAACGAAAACCAGAGGTGAGATACCACGGTGTGCGATCAGCTTTTTGTGGTGCGGTCCGGTTTCGTCTTTCCAGGCAATGGTCAAGCCACCAAACAATGCTGGAGCAACGTTGTCTGGGTGACCCTCAATATCGGTTGCGAACTCGAGCAACTCCTGCTCACTGAAACTTCGCTTTTGGCTCAACAGCCCAGTTGCCAACATCACACCACCGGCGACGGCCGCTCCAGAGGAGCCCATACCGCGACCATGAGGAATTTGGTTGTGGCAGCTGATTCTTAGAGCAGGTGGTTGCTCCCCGACCTTTTCGAATACATGTTGGATGGTCTTATAAATCAGATTGCTGGAATCGGTTGAAACCTCACCCGCGCCCTCACCCTCGACCACAATCTCAAGTCCGGATTCGATAACCTCAGCCTGGTACTCGTCATAAAAACTCAGCGCCATACCAAGGGTGTCAAACCCTGGGCCAAGGTTTGCGCTGGTCGCAGGAATGCGAACCTTTACGATCACTTGTTGCGCTCCAAACCGAGGATGTCGGCAACCGCACTTGCTGTCGCGGTCACTTTCTTTGGCTTGATCTGACGACCACGCTCGTCCTTTAGCGCCCAGTCTGGATCCTTCAGACCGTGTCCGGTAACGGTGATCACAATTGAGTTGACCTTTGGAAGCTGCCCTAACTTTGCCGCCTTGTAAAGCCCAGCGGCTCCAGTTGCACTCGATGGTTCAACAAAGACTCCGGTCTCCTGAGATAAGAAGCGGTGCATCCAAAGGATTTCCTTGTCGCTTACCGCTCCAAAAGCACCATCGGTGTCTCGCTTAGCCTCCTGCGCCAAATCCCAAGATGCAGGGTTACCAATGCGGATAGCGGTAGCGATGGTCTCGGGCTTTTGGACTGGAGATCCCTTGATAAAAGGGGCACTCCCCTCGGCCTGAATACCCCATAGTTTGGGCAAGGTTGAAATGCGACCGAGATCTCTTTCTTCGCGGTAACCGAGGTGATAAGCGGAAATGTTGCCCGCGTTACCAAGTGGCAACGCGTGTAGATCTGGTGCGTAGCCCAGAGCGTCAAAAACCTCAAAGGCGGCGGTCTTTTGACCCTGGAGTCGATCTGGGTTTACCGAGTTGACCAAAAATACTGGATAGCCCTCGCTTAGCTCCCTCGCCAGCCTGAGGCAGTCGTCAAAGTTGCCTCGAACCTGCAAGATTTGAGCTTTATGAGCAACTGCTTGAGAGAGCTTGCCCCAAGAAATCTTGCCGGCTGGAACCAATACAACTGACTGCATTCCAGCCTTCACGGCATATGCTGCAGCAGCTGCAGAGGTGTTTCCGGTAGAGGCTGCAATCACAGCCTGAGCACCCTTACCCTTCGCCTTCGAGACGGCAGTTGTCATACCGCGGTCCTTGAACGAACCGGTCGGGTTCATGCCTTCGAACTTGAGGTGAACCGAGCCAACATCCAACAATTTTGCGAGCGCCGGAGCCTCAATCAGCGGAGTGCCACCCTCACCGAGGGTGACGATCGGGTCAGACTCGGTGAAAGGTAGTCGATCAAAATACTCGCGAATTACGCCGCGCCACTGATGAGCCATTACATTCCCTCCACTCGGATGACCGAGCTAATTTGCTGAACTGAATTCTTGCTGCGTAGTGAGGAGACCACCTGCTCCAGAGCCTGCTCTGAAGCTCTGTGTGTCATAACCGTCAACAACGCCGCTCCGGTGGTTGCAGAACTCTGACTTACGGTCTCTACGCTCACACCATGCTCGGCAAACACCGATGCGATGGATGCTAGAACACCTGGCTCATCGCTCACCTGAAGGGTGATCTGATAGCGCGTCTGGATGCGCTGAACCGGCAGCGCCTCTAGGTTTGCATGCACCGAGTCTGCAAGCCCCGGTCCACCAGCGAGGTGACGCTTAGCGGCTGAAACCAAATCTCCCAAAATTGCCGACGCAGTTTGTGGTCCACCAGCGCCAGCGCCGTAGAACATCAATCGACCAGCAGACTCGGCCTCCACAAAAACTGCGTTGTAGGCACCGCGCACCGCAGCGAGTGGGTGGTCCAAAGGAATCAGGGTTGGGTGGACGCGTGCTACCAAACCGTCATCTACTCGCTCACAGATAGCCAACAGCTTGACGGCATAGCCCGCCTGTCTTGCGGTTTCCATTTGCAGTGCGGTGACCGAGGTAATCCCCTCGCGATGCACCTTCTCGACTGGGACCTCGGAGTGAAAAGCTAGCGAAGCCAGGATCGCTGCCTTCGATGCGGCGTCGTAACCTTCGATGTCGGCAGTTGGGTCAGCCTCGGCATAACCAAGTTCAGTCGCCTCTGCCAACGCTTCATTGAAGTCAGCACCGGTTGACTCCATGCGGTCCAGAATGAAGTTGGTGGTTCCGTTCACGATTCCCATGACACGGTTTACCTTGTCGCCAGCCAGCGATTCCCGCAGCGGGCGAATTATCGGAATCGCTCCAGCTACAGCAGCCTCGTAATAGAGCTGTGCACCCAATTGCTCGGCAAGGTCAAACAGCTCAGGACCGTGCGCGGCAATCAGCGCCTTGTTGGCAGTAATTACGTCGGCTCCCGAGTTCAATGCAAGTTCGACATACTCCTTGGCGGGGTGAATTCCGCCAATCAACTCGATGACAATGTC
>DLOY01000056.1:14235-19485 GCA_002478545.1 Micrococcales bacterium UBA7472 | reverse complement strand
TACTCAGCCTTGGTCACTGGTGCAATGCGGTCCTCGAAGTAAATCTTGGATAGGGCAGAGCGAACTCGAGCTCCGAGCGAGATCTTTCCATCCTTGTTCGGACGAGGCAGGGTTGGCTGGTAGTCCTTGAAGTCGACCAACTTCCAAAGCTCGTACTTGTCAAGGGGCTCGTGTAGCTCGATGTACTCACCGTGAGGCAATCGAACAACGCGACCAGTCTCGCGACCGTGTAGCACCATCTCGCGGTCCTTGCGCTGCAGCGACAGGCAGGTGCGCTTAGTTACCCAGTAGGCGATTACAGGACCAACCAGCAGCAGAATCTGCATAGTAGTTAGCACCTGGTTCAGCGACATCTGGAAATTGATCGCAATCAAGTCGGTCGAAGCACCAGCCCAGAGAACTGCGTAGAACGTAACACCGGCTGCTCCAATAGCGGTTCTGGTTGGAGCGTTGCGAGGGCGGTCTAGGACGTGGTGCTCGCGCTTGTCTCCAGTGACCCATGCCTCCAGGAATGGGTAAGCAGCAACTAGAGCTAGGAAGACGAGAGAAACAACCAGCGGTACCAAGACACCGAACGGAAGAACGTAACCAAATACTGCTACGTCCCAGTTACTTGGAGCCAAACGCAGTGCACCATCAAGCCATCCGATGTACCAGTCAGGTTGAGTTCCTGCTGAAACTGGGCTTGGGTCGTAGGGACCATAGTTCCAAATCGGGTTGATGGTGAACGTTGCTGAGATTGCCATGATCACACCGAAGACCAGGAAGAAGAAACCGCCGGCCTTTGCAACGTAAACAGGCATCAGAGGGTAGCCAACGACGTTGTCGTCACGGCGACCAGGACCCGAGTAGTGGGTGTGCTTGTGAAGTACAACCATCATCAAGTGAAGAGCAATGAACAGAATGATTAGTCCAGGGACGATCATGATGTGCAGGCTGTATAGGCGAGCCACAATCTCAGTGCCAGGGAACTCTCCACCGAAAAGTCCGGAAGAAATCGATGGGCCAATCAGAGGGATGCCCTTGATCATTCCGTCGATGATCCTCAGTCCGTTTCCAGAGAGCAGGTCATCAGGTAGGGAGTAGCCGGTGAAGCCCGCGGCCATGCCGAGGATGAAAAGCATGAATCCAACTAGCCAGTTCAATTCGCGAGGCTTACGGAAAGCTCCGGTGAAGAACACACGAAGCATGTGCAACCCGCTAGCAGCCACGAACAGCAGCGCAGCCCAGTGGTGAACCTGACGCATGAGAAGGCCACCGCGAATGTCGAAGCTGATGTCCAGGCTGGAAGCGTAGGCAATCGACATCTCAGCACCCTTTAGCGGCGCGTAAGAACCCTCGTAATGAACAACAGCCATCGATGGCTGGAAGTAGAAGGTCAGGAACGTGCCCGAAAGGACAAGAATCACAAAGCTGTAGAGCGCGACCTCTCCAAGCATGAAGCTCCAGTGGTCAGGGAAGATCTTGCGACCGAACCCCTTCACTACCGTGCCGAGACCGACACGCTCGTCTAGGTAGTTTGCGGTTCCCGCGAGAAAACCGCCCTGCTTTTGCTTAGTTGCGTTAGTCATCATTACTTCCTAATGTCCCAGAATGTTGGGCCAACTGGCTCGAGGAAGTCGCTTTGAGCGACGAGGTAACCCTCAGCGTCAACCGTGATTGGCAACTGGGGGAGTGGGCGCGATGCTGGACCAAAGATCACCTTGCAGTGATCGGCCAAGTCGAATGTCGACTGGTGGCATGGGCAAAGCAGGTGGTGTGTGTGCTGCTCATACAGAGCCACTGGGCAGCCCACGTGGGTACAAATCTTGGAGTAAGCAACGATTCCGTCGTAACTCCAGTCCTTCTTGGCAGGATCCTCTTTTAGCTCTCCAGGGTTTACACGAACCAAAAGAACTGCCGCCTTGGCCTTTTCATTCAGCTTGACTTCATGGTCAAGCTCCTTCAGACCTTCGGGGATAACGTGGAACACAGAACCAATTGTTACCTCGGAAGCCTTGATTGGAATACCAGTTGGGTCCTTAGTAAGGCGAGTTCCCTTCTTCCACATGGTGTGCTTTAGCGTGTCACCAACGGTCGGTCCAAGGTCTCCGAAAATCACCACTGCAGGGATAGGGAAGAAAGCTAGCGCTCCGTAAAGGGTTCTGCGAATTAGTTTGCGGCGAGTGAATCCAGACTCACCATCAGCAAGCTTGATGATCTCGAGCGCCTGTGCACGTGCCTCGTCAGAGCTACGAGCGATGTGACGGTCTTCTGCAACCTCGTGGTCTGGCATGAGGGTCTTGGCCCAGTGGACTGCACCGAAACCAATGCCGAGCAGCGAAAGCGCCATGCCAACACCCATCCAGAAGGTGTTGTTTCGAGTTGCGGAGAGGTCACCGTCGATGATTGGGAATGCGAAGAATCCCCATACAGCAACGATGGCACCGACAATTGAGACCAGGAACATTACCGATACGGCGCGCTCTGCATTGCGAGCAGCCTTCTCATCCTTGTCAGTCATTCTGACGCGGTGTGGCTCAATGCCTGGGTCCTTAATTGGACGATCTGCCGTGGTGGCTAGACCTGATTCGTAAACTTTCTCGATTTCACTCATGAGTGCTCCTAGTTCGACTTGGCGCCAAGCCAAACGGTGATAGCGATGATGAAGCCAAGACCGAAGATCCAAACGAATAGACCCTCAGCCACAGGACCAATTGAGCCAAGCTCGTAGCCACCAACCGAAGGGTTGTTTTCTACGTACTTCAAATAGGTGATGATGTCCTTCTTGTCCTCTGGGGTCAGGTTGGCATCATTGAAAACTGGCATGTTTTGAGGTCCGGTAATCATGGCCTCATAGATGTGCTTCTCGGAAACACCCTTGAGCTGTGGGGCCCACTTACCCTCGGTTAGGGCACCAGCGGCACCCACTGCGTTGTGACACATTGCGCAGTTAATTCTGAAAAGCTCGCCACCGTGGGTAGGGTCTCCATCAGCTCGGAGGTACTCCTCGTCTGGGATGGCGGGGCCAGGGGCCAATGAGGCTACATAAGCAGCCATCGCAGCAATTTGCTCTTCGGTGAACTGCACTGGCTTCTTGTGTAGCTGTGGTCCAGATGCCTGACCTGGCATACGACCAGTGCCAACCTGGAAATCTACCGAGGCAGCACCGACACCAATCAGTGTTGGGCCACCAACGGCGCCCTCTCCATTGGTGCCGTGGCAGCTGGCGCAGTTGGCTAGAAAGAGCTTTCTTCCCTCATCGATTAGTTCAGGGCTTGATAGCTCTGCCTGGACCGTGCTGGTAGCAGCGGCATAGCCACCACCGGACAACACAAGGCCCAGGAAAATCACAATTCCCGCAGCCCAAGGGCGGCGGCGTAGTGGTTTCTCGTTACTCAACTGCTTCTCCATTTATTTCAAGATGTAGACGACCACGAACAGGCCAATCCACACCACATCTACAAAGTGCCAGTAATACGAGACAACAATCGCGCTGGTTGCCTCACGGTGACCGAAGTTTCGGACGGAATAAGCACGTGCAATCACGAGCAAGAATGCGATCAGGCCACCGGTCACGTGAAGAGCGTGGAACCCGGTGGTGATGTAGAAGGCTGACCCATAAGAGTTCGACATCAAGCTGACGCCCTCGGAAACCAACTTGGCGTATTCATAGCTTTGTCCGGCGACGAAGATTGCGCCCATGACATAAGTGAGGAAGAACCACTCGATCATGCCCCATTTAGCGGGGGAGTTTCCGGTTCTGCGTGGCTGCAGACGCTCTGCTGCAAAAACTCCAAACTGAGCGGTGAATGAGCTGGCAACCAGAATCAGAGTGTTCACCAGGGCGAAAGGCACATCAAGGATTTGAGTGTCATTTGCCCACAGTTCTGGCGCACCTGCGCGGAGGCTGAAGTACATGGCGAATAGGCCAGCGAAGAACATGACTTCCGAGCCGAGCCAAACAATGGTTCCTACCGAGACCGCGTTTGGTCTGTTGATTACCGCATTAGACGCGACAGTTGTGGTTGCAGACATGGCTCTAGCCTAACCCAAAACAGCCCTTGAGGGCCGTGTGTTGAACCCGAAAAACAGGATTTTTTGGACTCCGAGTAGCTAATTCGGTGGGTAAAGTTCTTGGCATGCGAATTTTGTCTTGGCCCGAGGTTCTCTCGTCCTTACTGGCGGGGGAGGACTTGCCTCGTGAGTCGGCGTCCTGGGCTATGCGACAGATCATGTCCGGGGAAGCATCTGAGGCGCAAATCGGTGCATTCATGATGGCGCTGCGATCCAAAGGGGAGACCGTAGCTGAGCTCGCGGGTCTAGTAGATGTGATGTTGGAAAACGCCGTCTTGCTGGACACTGGTGAGGATGCCGTGGACATTGTTGGTACCGGTGGTGACCTTGTAGGCACTGTAAACATAAGCTCTATGGCTTCAATAGTTGCCGCGGCAGCCGGAACACCGGTACTCAAACACGGCAGCCGCTCTGCATCGGGAAAAACCGGATCATCTGAGATGCTCGAAGTGCTAGGGATTCGCCTGGATCTAGCTCCACAGCAAGTGGCAGAGGTGTTCCGCCAGGTCGGGATCACATTTTTCTTTGCCCCGGTGTTTCACCCAGCCATGAGATTCGTGGCACCGGTTCGAAAGCAGCTGGGGGTGCCGACAACATTCAATTTCCTGGGTCCGCTGGCTAATCCGGCACAGCCGATCGCGACCGCGTTGGGTGTTGCGAATCCTGTGATTGCTCCGAAGATGGCGAAAGAGCTGTCGCAACGGGGGAGAGCTGGAATTGTCTTTCGCTCCGAGGATGGGCTGGACGAGCTGTCAACTACCTCAGCAAGCAAGTTGTGGATAGTTAGAGAAGGGCAAGTCTCAGAAGAGATATTCGAACCTCTGGAGCTTGGCATAAAGCGGGTTGAGCTTGCTCGGCTGATTGGTGGCGATGCAAAGCACAACGCTGAGGTGGCCAGACGATTGTTTGCCGGAGAGGATTTTGAGAACTCCGAGGCTGTTTTTGACATTGTGACTTTGAACGCTGCTGGTGGAATGGTCGCTTATCAAATTGCAAAGGGTAACCAACAGCCAATCAATGATTTGTTCGCCAGGGCTCTGAAAGCTGCGAGAGAAGCAATTGTCTCGGGGGCCGCAAATCGCAAACTCATCGACTGGTCAGCGGCGACTCAGCAAATCTAAGAATCCAAATCCGATCTCAAAAGGGAAGCCGTCCAGAATCCATTACTTGACATAATGTTTATTATCGGCAATA
>DLOY01000056.1:0-14055 GCA_002478545.1 Micrococcales bacterium UBA7472 | reverse complement strand
CGTCAGCCACCGGTGCGAGATGGTATCGCGATGCTCTTCTTGAGTCCAAAGCGTTGAGATTGGCTCAAACTCTGTTTCAACCCTCAAAGAGAAAAACCATGCCGTTCCAGTGTCAAACTCATGCTTTGATTCGAACTCAAAGTGATGCTCAGCCCAGGGTCCTTCGAGCTGTTCTCGGCCTATCTCCAAGCCGGTTTCTTCCAAAATCTCTCTCAAAATAGCTTCGATTTGAGTTTCTCCGGGCTCTATGCCACCGCCTGGGAATATCCACTGCGGCGGTAGGTCAACACCAGGGTCAAATCTCGAGTGAAACATCAGAAATCTCTCACCGGGAGCAATCATTAGCGCTCGAACGGTGTTTCGGTGCCTAGACTCGGCCATCTTTATCTGCCAGTCCAAACAGTCGCAATGAAATTTGGTTCAAGTAACCAATCAGGAGCGCAAAGATAAGCGTGCCCTCTCGCGCTTGCCCACCCAATAGAAATCCAACCAGTACCACAAGTATCTCGATGCCGGTTCTGGCTTGCCAAAAGGGCAACTTAAAGCGCTGAGCAATTCCGACGTTGAGCCCGTCCCTGGGGCCTTTGCCCATTCCGCATGAGATGTAAAGGCCAGTTGCAAAAGACACCACGATCATGCCCCCGAGAAG
The DNA here is from genome assembly GCA_002478545.1 of Micrococcales bacterium UBA7472. Lineage (GTDB taxonomy): Bacteria > Actinomycetota > Actinomycetes > Actinomycetales > Microbacteriaceae > Aquiluna. The sequence goes on along the minus strand of DLOY01000056.1, from coordinate 13,406 downwards.
AAGCGCAAGCCGGGCAAAATACGAATCAAAATCAGGCAAATACGGCATTGCAAGATCCGCGAACACGCCTATCAAGATCGCGTTGAGCACTGAGCCAAGCCCGGGCTTCACTCGAAGTGGAATCCATAGCAAAAGAACCAGGGCAGAAACCACGATGGTTGACTGACCAAAACTGATTCCAGTTTGCTTGGATATTCCCTGAGCGAAAACATCCCACGGGGCAACTCCGATGCCCGCCTTCACCATCATGGCAACGCCAATGCCGTAGATGAATAGCCCCACTAGTAACTTGATGAGGCGGAAGCTGAAACTAGACTTGGGCACCAGACAAGACTAGAGGTCAGATGGCTCGAACTTCCTATTTCGATGGACCGCTTCCCCGCTTGTTTGCCCACCGCGGCCTCAGTGAGCACCTAGAGACAGTGGCCGAGAACTCCCTCGCCGCTTTTGAGCACGCTATTGCACACGGTGCCACTCACATCGAGTCGGATGTCCACGCCACCAAAGATCAAGTGGCAGTTCTTTTTCACGACGAAGATCTGAGCCGAGTTGCAGGGGTGGACAGCGCAATCGCTGATCTCAATCTCAAAGACTTGCGGTCCATCCGACTCAAGGGTGAGTCCGTCGTGCCGACGCTGGCCGAGGGTTTGGAGCTTGGGGCGAAGCTCAATCTGGACATCAAGGCAAAACGCGCCATTCGACCAACTGTTTCTGAAATCGAACGTTTCGCCGCTCATGACCGGGTTTTAGTATCCAGTTTTTCCTCTAATCGCCGCCGCCGAGCCCTGAAACTCCTGAGTGCCCCAGTGGCAACCAGCGCCTCGATGCGTGAGGTCGCACTCGCCTATCTCAGTCACAGGCTCGGGGGTCTTGGCTTTGGTCTTGCGGTAAGGGATATCGATGCTTTCCAAATACCTCCGAGGATGTATGGCATCACCTTTGCAGAGCGCGGCTTTTTGGATCGCCTCACAAAGCATGGAATTGAGGCCCATTTCTGGACCGTGAACGATCCGGCAGAGCGTGACCGACTCATCGAGCTGGGTGCCGCTGGAGTGGTCAGCGACCGAGTCGACCTTATGAACTGAGTGTTTCCTGAAAATAACTGCAAATCGGGACTTATCCGATGCTCGCCGAGGTTCTCCTAACTAAACGGGAGGAAACCATGGCTGAAACAATGCGAGGCATGCGCCTCGGAGCACAGTCGCTTGAGACTGAATCAGGTGTTGAGTTCTCCCCCAGAGTCACCGTGAATTTCCGGTGCCCTGATGAGCACGAATTCAATTTGGTTTTTTCGGCGACAGCTGAGCTTCCAAACACTTGGGAATGCAAGAAGTGTGAGCTGATTGCGGTTCGACTTGAAAATGGAAATCCAGTTGATCTAGCAGAGTCAGAGGAAGATGGGCCCAGGACTCACTACGACATGGTTTTGGAGCGCCGTTCTAGGGAAGAGCTAGAAGAGCTTCTGGCAGAGGTTTTGGCGGACATGAGAGCTCGTCGCTCTGCTGGCAAACTCACCGCCTAATTAGCCTCTGAATCCCCCATTTGGTGCAAAGCCAAAAGGCTTCCAGCACAATCCCGCGCGTCATCTTGGATGCCCCACTCTCGCGCTCAATGAAAGTTATCGGCACCTCGGTGATTTCTACGCCTAACTTGGCAACCCTGCGAGTCATTTCCACTTGAAACCCATATCCTTGGGCCTCAAGATCTGAAAGCTGAAGTTGCTGAATAAGTTCAGCGCTGTACACCCGAAATCCCGCAGTCAGGTCCCGGATTTTCAATCCTGTGGCAGCCGCTGCATAGATGTTTCCAAATCGACTGATCAGCTGTCTGTGAAGCGGCCAATTCTCGACCGCTCCCCCGCTTACCCAGCGAGATCCAATGACGAGTGGTGATTCGGATTCGAGAAGTTTTGAAAGATCTTCCGGGCGATGCGATCCATCGGCATCCATTTGAACTAGGCGCTGATACCCCGCCGCTAATCCCCAGCGGTAGCCTGCAAGGTATGCCTTTCCAAGCCCCTCTTTGCCCTCGCGTTTGAGCAATGAGACCCGAGCGCTACTTTTCGACAGTTTCTCAACCAGGTCAGCAGTCCCATCTGGAGAGTTGTCATCGATAATCAAAACATCGACGTCTTGGTTCACTTGAAGTAAGTGCTCCAGAGAGTGGACAATTCCGGCCGCCTCGTTGTAGGTCGGCATCAGGACTAAGGTTTTCATCTTCGTCTCATCACCACAATTGCGATGAGCCCCAGTGCGGCAATCAGGGCGTCAATCCAGCCCCCGATGAAAACGGCTGGGGTTATTCCCGAGTAGAGCGGGACCTTATTGACCATGGCTCCGGGTTGGTACCAGGTGAGCTCATTCAAAGTTTTACCATCCGGCAAGTAGATGGCACTGAGGCCAACCGTGGAGATATTCACAACGGAACGCCCAGTTTCAATCGCCCGCAATTTGGCGATTGCGGCTTGCTGATAGGTCTCATCGGAATAACCAAAGTCAGCGTTATTGGTTTGGGAGAGGATTACCTCCGCACCACCCCCGGCCAACTCTCTAGGTATCTGATCAATGGCGATTTCGAAACAAATCAAGCTGCCGGCCGTGAACTGCTCGAGTTCGAAGATGCCATCTCGCACTCCAAAGCTGTAACCCCTGGGTACAAGGTCGATTAAATCAGGCGCTAAAGCCCGCCAGAAAGCACGATCTGGGACAAACTCGGCAAATGGTACGGGTCGCTTTTTGTCATATTGATCAATTAGCCCGGCTTTCGGAGACCACAGCAGCGTTGAGTTGTAGACATCTTCGCCAGACTTTGTGATGGTCCCAAAGGTGAATGGCGCATCAAACTCCCGAGCAATTTTGTCTATAGCTCCCCTGGCCTCCGCTGAGCGAAGCGGGTCAACATCGGAGGCGTTTTCGGGCCAAACGATTAGGTCTAGCTCATCAGCGAGCTCAGACTCTGACACTAATTTCGTGGCCTGAATATGGTTCTTCAGAATGGTTCCAGGCGTGAGGTTTGAAAACAGCCCCGCGTTAGCATTTCCCTGGACCGCAGCGATGGTTGCAAACCTGTCTGTCTGATTCAATAGACCCAGCGGGACAATCGCAGGCAGCGTTGCAATCAACGCGGCGCAAATTGCCGCCAGGCGCATCGGAAAACCACGCTTGCGCGCTCCAAGTGCGATCACCGCGAGCAGTGAACCCAGTAGTGCCACTGCAAAACTGACCAAGCTGATACCACCGAAATAAGCCCAGTTTGCCCAGGGTCCATGGGCTTGTGCCATGCCAAGACGCGACCATGGAAAGCCACCGTATGGAAAGCTCATCGCCAGCCATTCGCGAATTACCCATACGGCTGCTGCCAAAATTGCGAACCAGGTGTACTGAGCAGTCTTTGGACTTAACTTCTTCCATAGCCAGCTCGTTAGACCGACCCCAAGTGCGAAATAGATCGACATCAGCGTGCTTAGCGCAAGCAGCGGGACTGGTCCAAGATACAGCGAGAGCCACTCGATGTGAGCGATGTAGTAAACCTGACCAGCAAGAAAGCCGGTCAACAGGGCAAGCCGAAAACCCATCCCCAATGTTGCAATCAGAATCAGGGCCGGTACCAGTGGCGATAGCACCCAGATGTTCTCGGTTGGGAAAATGTAAAGTGCGAGCAGGCCGCCAATCATGGCCAGCGGTATCCGCCACCATAGCTCTACTTTGCGCACCCAACAAGCCTAACTTCAGACGTAATAGGAGTTTGCGACAATGCCGCGCTTGACTAAATCCATGGCTTTATAAGCGGTCTCCGCCAGTTGTGGGTCCGCTCCCTGAGCTAACTGATCCAGCAGGTCAACTAGTTGCTTTGACCAACGAATGAAGTCCCCCGGTAGGAGTCCCGAGAGCTTTAGAACGTCGTCCAGCCTCGCTCCCGTTGCCCATCGATACATCGGCCAGCAGAGGTTGAGCTCGAGTTGGGTCTCTTTGGGCAAGCGGTACTCGGTCTGAAGTTCCAACAGCTGTTCTTGAATCAGCTCTGTCTGCTCTAAAGCCTCTCTAAAGTTGCCCTTGGGAAGCTTGGGTTCATAATCACCCTCGTCTTTTCTGCCCTCATAGACCAGTGCGGTCGCAAGTGCAGCCAGGCTTGCGGGATCGAGTTGTGACCAAACGCCGCGATTTATGCACTCCGCAATTAGCAAGTCTCGTTCCCCATAAATCTTGCTGAGTCGAAGACCAGAGTTAGTGATCTCGAGGTCGTCATCGCTTGGGACCAGGTAACCAAGCTCCGTTAGAAGTAGGCAAATGCGATCAAAGACTCGAGCAACCTGGTTAGTCCGACCCTCGATCTGAGCGATGGCCTGATCAATCTCCTTGCGTAGCTTGTGATAGCGCTCGCCCCAACGTGCGTGCGACTCTCGGTCGGCGCAACCGTGGCAGGGATGGGCGCGCAGTTCACGTTTTAGCTCCGCGATCCTCATGTCCAGCTGACGCTGACCCTTGGACATTCGAATGTCTTTCCCCGCGCGATGCTTACTCTGAGCACCGCTTCTTTCGAGATCTGTCAGCTCGCGGCGCATCCCGGAATACTCAATGAAGTTGCCGAGGTGGCAGCTTAGGGCCTTCTCATAACCTTCCAAAGACTCCTGTTTGTCCGCAATCACCCTGGCCAAGCCAACCACTGACCGGTCAGCCTGAAACTGCGCGAAGGAGCGCTCCAAGACCTTGCTGGCTCGCCTGGCTCCGAAGGCTGAAATTAGATTTACCGCCATGTTGTAGGTGGGTTTGAAGCTCGAATTCAGCGGGTAAGTGCGCTTTGATGCCAGACCGGCAACCAGGTTCGGATCCAGCTGGTTTCCCCAAACGATGACCGAGTGCCCCTCGGTATCAATTCCACGGCGACCTGCGCGGCCAGTTAACTGGGTGTACTCCCCTGCGGTGATGTTGACTCTCGACTCACCGTTGTACTTGTCGAGGCGCTCCAGGACTACGGTTCGAGCCGGCATGTTGATTCCGAGCGCGAGTGTTTCCGTGGCGAACACAACTTTTACGAGCTTGCGAAGGAAGAGCTCCTCCACAACCTCTTTGAACGCCGGCAGCATTCCGGCGTGGTGGGCCGCAACACCGCGCTCCAAAGAGCTGAGCCAGTCAAAATAACCGAGTGTGTCTAGATCTTCATCTGCGATTTGAGTGCAGCGGGCCTCAGCAACGCGTCTGATCTCCTGCTGCTCCTCTTTGGTGGTCAGTCTCAGTCCAGATCTCCGACAACTCTCAACGGCTTTCTCGCACCCTGCCCTAGAGAAAATGAAGAAGATTGCAGGAAGTAGACCCTGCTGCCCCAGAACATCAACGATCTCAGGCTTTTCCAGTCGGCCCGATTGATGCATGGCCGCATGACGCGGGCCGCTTTGGTAGTTACCCCCACCCCACTTGCCTCGACGTTGAATTGGACCCCTAGCTCTGGCCTGGTGCTTCTTGAGCAATTCAGGGTTCACTCGCATCTGCTTCGAGCCAGTTTCGAATAGCTCCAGAACTTCGTCACCAAAGAGGACGTGTTGGTGCAGGGGAACCGGTCTGTGTTCCGAGACGATCACCTTGGTGTTGCCGCGAACCTCTGCAAGCCATGCTCCAAACTCCTCCGCGTTAGAAACCGTTGCGGAGAGCGAAACCACCAACACATCTTTCGGAAGGTGAAGAATGACCTCTTCCCATACCGCTCCACGGAAGCGATCTGCCAGGTAATGCACCTCGTCCATGACCACATATGCAAGATCCCTAAGTGCCATCGATGTGGCATAGATCATGTTTCGCAATACCTCAGTGGTCATGACAACGATTTGAGCATCTGAGTTGTTGTTGGTATCGCCGGTCAACAGGCCCACCTGGTCGCGACCGTATCGGGCGACCAGCTCTGCAAACTTTTGATTACTGAGCGCCTTTATCGGGGTGGTGTAGAAGACTTTCTTGCCACTCTGAACAGCCAGATGGATAGCGAACTCCCCCACCACAGTCTTTCCGGCTCCAGTTGGTGCAGCAACTAAGACCCCAAAGCCACTCTCTAGTGCTTGGCAGGCATCGACTTGAAACTTGTCCAGCGGGAACTTTAGACCTGCCGAGAATTCCTCGAGTTGCAAAAACTTGGCCCTCTGCTTCGCGAGCTTATAGCGCTCGGAGGGGCTAAGTTCATTCACTGGCTTCAGGTTCCGAAGCCAGTGTCTTTGCCAGCTTTCGCTCCCTGCGCTTGTCGTTGAGGTGAGCGACTCCAATGGAGGCGAAGTACAACGCCATCAGTGGAATCATCAGAAGGAACATCGAGAAAGGCTCTGCGGCAGGGGTTGCGAGCGCAGCCAGAATCGCCATGATCAATACAGCCACACGCCAGGACTTTAGGATCCCCTTAGCGGTAGTAAGTCCGGCGAAGTTCATCAATACCAGCACCACCGGCATCACAAACGACAGACCAAACAGCAACAGCACGCGAATGGCAAACAGCACGTATTCGGCGGCGTTGATGACGTTGGTTGAGCCCTCTGGCGTGAATCCAATGAGGCCGACCACGAATCTCGGGAGGTTCGTCCAGGCGAACCAGGCACCGGTCAGGAAGAGCGGAAGAGCAGCAACGACAAACCCAAGTGCATAGCGCTTTTCTTTTGTCTTCAGGCCTGGGGCGACAAATGCCCAGATGTTATAAAGCCAAAGCGGAGCGGTCATGACCACGCCAAAGAAAATCGATAGCTGGATTCTCAGGTCAAATGCGGCTACCACGGTGCCGAAGTTCACTACAGCATCGATGCCGCGAGCCTCAGTTACTTCAAAAAGAGGCTCTTGAAGCAGTGCGAAGATCGGATCGAATAGGTACCAGCCACCGACGGAGCCTACAGCTATGAATAATGCCGACCATGTCAGCCTGACGCGCAGTTCCCTAAGGTGGGAACCCAAGGACATGCGGCGCTCTTTATTTTTGCGCCGAAACATTAGTCCTTCTGCTTCTCGCCTTCTTCGCCCTTCTTTGAGCCTTCAGCCTCTGGCTTCTTGATCTCCTTGCGGAAGATCTGCAGAGACTCTGCAACGCTCTTGGTTAGGGCAGGAAGCTTCGGTGCTCCCCAGAAAAGCAAAACGATTACGAGGATGACAATCCACTGCCAACTTTCGATCCTCATTGCTCACCTTCTGTCTATGTTGATTGAGCTGATTCGAGCCACCAGTCTACGCTGTCTTTCCTCGCGCTCCTGCGCTTTGCGCTTCTGCATCGCTTTTCTAGCGCGAAGTAACCTAGCGAGATCCTCCGGGGCACTCGGCTTAGCTGGCTCCAGCTCAAAATCCTCCGGTCCAAAGCTTCCCAGGGCAGCTTCTGTTTGCTTGATTTGCCCAAGCAAGGACCTCGTTGAAAGCCAAAGTTTGTAGCCCGCAAGAGCCAAAACGTATCCCGCTCCAAGGACTATGCCAAGGTAAAGCCATTCCATTCAGTCCTCCGCTGTCTCTAAATTCAGCGTTCGTTTGGCGAACTGTGCAACTGCGTTCTTTGCCTCGACGGGAGCTAGCACTCTTGCCCGACCACCAAACTTTGCTATGTGCCTGGCCAAGGCAGCGAAGCTGCCAACTCTGATTTCACCAACCACTACCCCATCGCGCTCTTGTGCCTGAGAGACCAAGGGGAAGTTCCAGAAGATCTCAGTTGCAGTCTTTTCAACTTCGAGCTTTACGACCTGTTCCGTTTCGGATTCCCCAAAAGAATCATCTGGCAACTTGGCGTTTCGAGCGTTGGACGAAATCGATTTGTTCGTCGCTTTGATTTCAATTACTCGATCTAGCCTGAATGCCCTCAGATCTTGGTTCTTGTGACACCATCCCCTGAGGTAGTAACGACCCTGCCAGAGATCCAAGCGCAGCGGATCAACTGCGCGAAGCGAGCGCTCTCCAAGCTGGTTGAGGTAGTCAATTTCCACCTGAAGCTCCGAAACGATGGCTTTTTGGACCGCGTCTAAGCTCAAATCAACACTTGGGGAGCTGACTTGAGATGTTTTGGCCGTTGACCCAAACAGTCGGCGCAACTCAGAAAGCTCCTCACTTTCCGAAAACGGCTTTACAGCGCTCAGATACTCCAGTCCCGCAGCGATAGCTGCCGCTTGCTTACCAGAGAGCTTCGGTGGAGTGTCGAGCCGTCCGACACCCAAGTTCAGCGCTACTTCGCCATCTTCTAGCGCTTCTTCGTCAACATAGAAGTGTGTTTCAAACCTGGTCATATCTTCACTGTTTGCAATAGTGAGCACGGCTTTTTTGATAGCAGCTTCGCTGACCTGGAAATACCGCGCCAGTTCCACTACGTCGTGCGGACCCTCCCGAAGCACCAGCCCGACTATCGAAAGCGCCAGGTTAAACTGCTCTTCGGCTCCAAGTTCTTGTTTAGGCATGGCTGTCAATCACCGCCTGCAATTGGTCTGTCACGTAATCGGCTAGCGACTTGGGCTCCAAGATTTTCACATCCATGCCCAAATCGATCAGCTCCTCCGCAAACAACTCTCGGTCCATGTATGCAACTTGAACGCGGTCACCGCCGAAGTGATACCAGGCTTCAGAGCCTGGGCGTAGCTCAAGTGTTGCCTGCTGCGACTGGATGTGAGCTTCCAGCGATAACTCCGCAGCCTCTATATCCAGAGCATCCACGCTATGTGATGCCAGGTCACTTAGAGCAACTTTTGAGACCATTCGGCGAAGCAAGTAGTTCTTCAACTCCCCGTTATCACTGGCCAAAAGGAGCCACTGCCCGGCCTTGAAGCGCAATCTGACGGGGTTCAAGAGCTTTAGCTCCGGTGCCGAACCTGGTTTCTGATACTGAACCTCGATTTGAACACCCCGATCGATTGCCTCGGCAATTGGGGTGAAATTCGGGTCTTTTGCAAATAGCCTCGGCGAGACCACCTGCAGACTTTGCTGTTCATAAGCTGCTCCGAATGCTCGCATCCTGGTGAGTGCTGACTGCGCCTCTTGACCAAGACTCTGGTGGTTCCAGGCCTTTGCGGCGAGCTCCAACAGCTGCATGTGGCGCTCATTCAGGGTGAAGTCTTTCGGCCAGTCAAAGGCTTGCTTGGTCAGCCGATACCGTGTTGCCTCTGGATCATCGGAGCCTTCACCGTCAATTACCTCGAGCTGAATACCCATTGCGCGGAGCAAATCCTTGTCGCGTTCGAACATCCGATCGCGAGCATCTTGGGTTTTGTTCTCCGCGTAGCCAGCGACGCTTTCCAAAAGTTGTCGCTTACTCACCCCGTAGCTCTGGGCCGCAACCAAACAGCAGGTCAGGGTAAACAGGCGCTCCGCAGGAGTCTGTTTACCCATCTTTGGCTATTCCTTACCTAGAACGTCTACTACGAATACCAGGGTGGATCCTGCCGGAATTGCCCCCTGCGCATTGTCACCATAGCCGAGCTCTGGTGGGATGACTGCAACAACCTGGGAGCCGACCTTGACTCCCTCTAGCGCCTGCACGAATCCCTCAATCAAACCCTCGGAGTTGACCTGGAAAGATGCCGGTGCACCGCGCTCCCATGAGCTGTCGAACTGGGTGCCGTCCCAGGTCCAACCTGAGTAGTGAACCACGACGGTGTCTCCGATTGCGATCTCCTCACCCTTGCCCTCAATCAGCACGGATCGCTTGAATTCAGCTGGAGCATCAGTAGCTGGAAGTTGGATTCCCGGCTGGCCTGATGGCGCAAGGATCACGGCAGGAAGACCAGCTTCCGGAGCTTTGGCGTCACCGTTCGCCTTTGGCAGATAGGCATCAACGACATCAAAGACGAACAAAATTGCATCCTCGGCACCGATGCCGAGTGATTCAACTCCGGCACCTTCATGGGCATTTGCTGCGTCTAGAAGCACTCCAACTCTGGAGCCAACCTTCACCCCAGTGAGGGCCTTGCAGAAGTCAGGCTTTGAGTCTGCGATTAGGTCTTGGATGATGTAGTCCTCGGTACCAAACTCGCTGCCCTGGAACTGCTCACCGGTTGAGGCATTGAATCCGGTGAAGTGCAAAGCAACTCGCTGAGCACCAACCAACGCGCCACCACTACCCTCGATGAAGACCTTGGTCTCGATGCCAGAACCAACTAACGGAGTTGGGAAGTCAATGGTTGGTTCGCTGCCAAACTCTCCCTCGACACTCACCTGCTCGATGGCATCTCCGCCTGAGAAGGCCTCGCAGTTTGACTCCAAGCCTTGGCTTAGTAGGGCATAGCCGGTGAGCGGAGCTGATTCCGTCGCGGCACAGCCTGATAGGAGAAGTGCTGGAACTAGCAGCGCGACCAATTTCTTCATTTAGCTTCTTTCGTTTCTCTAATTCTCTCGCTCGTCAAACTCTTGAGTGACCTTGCGAACGGTTTTTCTTAGCTTTTTCTCACTTATCGGCCTTTGGCCAATGGCTCCGGGTAACCAGATCTCCATGTCCTCCTGCGAGAAGTCAGACTTAGAGGCTCGGCGCTGCTTGAATTCTGGAAGCACTGCGCCAGGAGCCAATCTCCTGGCAGTGAGCAAGAACCCGGTGTGGGCAATCATTCTGTGGTCTGGTCTAACTGCTAGGCCTTCAACATGCCAGCCGCGCACCATTGATTCCCAGGCGTTTGGGGTTGTGAATCCGCCATGGTCCTTGATCGCCTCAACTGTCCTCGATAGCTGAGTGACGGTTGCCACATAAACAATCACCAGTCCACCTGGTCGCAATGCGTTTGCTACAGCAGCTACGCAATCCCAAGGGGCAAGCATGTCAAGGACAGCTCGGTCCACGCTCGCATCGGCAACCGCTCCGGGCAAGGCTGTCTGCAATTCACCAAGGACTACCGTCCAATTCTGCGGTCTGTAGCCGAGCTGGTTTGCAACGTTCGCCTGAGCAATCTGAGCAAACTCATCTCGCTTTTCAAACGAGATTAGTTTGCCCTCTGGACCGATTGCACGGATGAGGTACGAGGAGAGGGCACCAGAACCCACCCCTGCCTCAATTACGGTTGCACCAGGGTAAATATCTCCCTCTACGACAATTTGACCGGCGTCTTTAGGGTAAACAATCGCTGCGCCGCGCGGCATCGAAAGCACGTAGTCCGTGAGCAGCGGCTTAAGCGCCAGGTACTCAATCCCGTTTTGATTGGCGATGATGCTTCCCTCAGGTTGACCAATCACGTCATCGTGCATCAGGTCACCTTTGTGGGTTCCAAATCGTCCTCCGGGCACCAGGGTTACAGTGTTGAGTCTTCCCTTTGGACCCGTGAGTTGCACCTTATCCCCCGGCTTGAAGATGTGATTCATCGTCTCAGCCTCCTAAGGGTTTCAATGTCCAGTTCGGCAAGTGAGTCAAAAAGGATGCGCCCTGGGGCCTGCGGAATCGGAACGATGTTTGGGATCCCAACCGCCACGCAACCGGCCGCTTCGGCGCTCGCCAACCCCGTTCTCGAATCCTCAAAAGCTATGCATTGGGTGGGATCTACTCCGAGCAGTTCAGCGGCCTTTAGATAAGGCTCGGGATCTGGCTTCCCTCGGACCACGTCGTCACCCGCAACCACCTCGTCAAATGCTTGAAATGGGATCTGGTCGGCAACGGCTAAAGCCATGCGTCGCATGGACATGGTGACCAGAGCGGTTGGAATCCCCGCCTGCTTGATACCCATGAGTAGCTCTAGCGCACCAGGTCGCCAAGGCAGCTGGCTCTTGAGGTGAGAAACGACGTCATCGGTCAACCTATCGATGACTTCTTGGATAGATAGATCCTTGATTGAAAGACGCTCTTTGATAATTGCGGAAGAGTCATAGAGGGACTTACCGATCAGCTCATGACCGTGAGCTTCAGTCCAAACTGTTCCGTAGTCGGCAGCAAGACGCGACTCGCTCAGAAGCCAAAATGGCTCGCTGTCGATTAGGGTGCCGTCCATGTCCCATAGGACGGCGGCTGGAAAGCTGTTTGGCATCCTGAGAAGTCTAGTTACTAAGTGCTTTAGAGTTTGTAGGTAAAGAAGTGGAGAGCATGCTAACCGGACGAATCTTGCTGGTCGCCTTTGAGGGCTGGAACGATGCTACCGAGGCCGCTTCAGGAGCCCTAAAGGCGATCGCCGAGCAAATCGGCGCCCAGACCCTAGAGGCCGTAGACCCAGAGGACTATTTTGATTTTCAGTTCTCTCGCCCAATCATTGAGTTCGATGGTGAGGGAAATCGCGTTCTATCTTGGCCGGGCTGCGAGCTATTGCAGGCGAGCCCTGAGCAAATAGCCGAGCGTCCCGAACTTGATCGGCTCTACCTGCTGCTAGGTACAGAGCCCTCTCGTCGCTGGCTGAGCTTTGCGGCTGAAATCTTGGAAATGGTCCAAGACCGTGAGATTGATGCGGTAGTAATGCTCGGTGCGATGCTGGCTGATGTCCCCCACACCAGACCGATGCAGGTTTTCAAATCTTCCATGAATCAGCAACTCATGGAGCGCTATGCAATCGAACCCTCGACTTACCAGGGCCCAGTCGGAATCCTCACCGTATTGGGGCAAGCCTTTGAGGCCGAGGGAATCCCGGTTCTCTCGCTCTGGGGTTCAGTCCCACACTACGTTCACAACACCACTAACCCAAAGGCCGCTATTGGCTTTCTTAGTGAAATTCTTGAACTCACAGGATTTAGTTTCGACAGCTCGGCACTGGCTGAGCAGGCCTTTGAATGGGAGCGCGGGGTGGACGACATGACCGCCTCCGATGAAGAGATGCTTTCCTATGTTTCACAGCTAGAAAAAGCCAGAGACGCCTGGGACTCAGAGCAGGTATCCGGTGAGGCATTGGCTAGAGAGTTCGAGCGTTATCTCAACGATCGGCCAGATTCCCAGGATCGCCCAAAGTCCTAAATCGCTCCTAACGACAAGCCGACGAGCAGCAGCGTTCCGACCGTAATTCTCCAAATCACAAAGGGTAGGAACGAGCCTCGCTCCAGGTACTTCAAAAGCCAGGCGATGACCAGATAGCCGACGACTCCGCTGACAAGCGTTGCTACCGCGGTTCCAAAAATCAAATCGGATGGCAGATCTTGATAGCTCTTGAGAAACTGATAGGCCCCCGAGGCCAATACGGCCGGTATCGCCAGCAGAAAGCTGTATCTAGCCGAAGCGGCGCGAGTAAAACCCATCAAGCGCCCCACCGTTATGGTTCCCCCGGAGCGTGAAACCCCTGGAATTAGAGCAAGGGCTTGGCCAAGCCCGAAAATGAGTCCGGATTTCACGTTTAGCTCATCCAACTCTTTAGTCTTCGATCCGAAGTAATCGGCTAAGCCGAGCCCCAGTCCAAAAACAATCAAAGCGATAGCAATGACCCAAAGTTGCCTGACATCTGATTCAACTTGGTCCTGAAATACCAATCCAAGCACCACGACGGGAATTGAACCCAGAATTACGAGCCAACCAAGCCTGGACTCTTG
>DLOY01000082.1 GCA_002478545.1 Micrococcales bacterium UBA7472 | reverse complement strand
GACTCAAACGCTCAGCGTCTAGGTGTAAAGCGCCACGATGGTCAGTTGGTAAACGCAGGTGAGATCCTGGTTCGTCAGCGCGGTACCCACTTCCACCCTGGTGTGAACGTAGGCCGTGGCAAGGACGACACCTTGTTTGCTCTGGCAGCAGGCTCAGTTGAGTTTGGTGCAAAGGCTGGTCGCAAGGTCGTAAACGTAGTTACTCAGTAACTAGAGATTTTGATGGAGGCGGGCCTTTGGTCCGCCTCTTTCTGTTTAGGAGATAGTTGTGGTTACATTCGTCGATCAGGTGACTCTGCACCTGAAGGCCGGTAACGGTGGCGATGGCTGCACCTCAATCCGTCGTGAAAAGTACAAGCCACTAGCGGGTCCCGACGGCGCTGACGGTGGCGATGGCGGGTCAATTTATCTAGTCACTGATCCAAACGTGACCACCCTGCTGGATTACCACCACCGACCACACCGAACCGCAGAGTCTGGTGGTAGCGGCGCGGGTGACTACCGAAACGGTGCCCGAGGTGAGGATCTATACCTTCCAGTTCCGATCGGCACCGTAGTCAAAGACCAGCGCGGCACTGTGCTAGCTGACCTGGCTGAGCCAGGTATGGAGCTCTTGGTTGCTGAGGGTGGCTCTGGCGGCCTAGGTAACGCCGCGCTTGCCTCAAGAAAAAGAATTGCCCCGGCATTTCACCTCTTAGGTGTCCCAGGCTGGTCTGGGGATATCACCCTAGAACTCAAAACGGTTGCTGATGTGGCCTTGGTTGGATTCCCATCGGCCGGTAAGTCTTCATTGATTGCTGCGATGAGTGCAGCCCGCCCCAAGATTGCCGATTACCCATTTACAACCCTGCACCCAAACCTGGGTGTAGTCCAAGCTGGTCAGATGCGCTACACGATTGCGGATGTTCCGGGTTTGATCGAAGGTGCAAGTAAGGGTAAAGGGCTTGGTCTCGAGTTCTTGCGCCACGTAGAGCGATGCAGCGCACTGCTTCATGTGATTGACTGCGCGACCCTTGAGCCTGGGCGTGACCCGATCTCGGATTTGAAGGTGATACTTGGTGAGCTTGAGGCCTATGAGGTTCCAGCGGGTCAGACCCCACTGCACGAGCGCCCACAGCTGGTTGCGTTGAACAAGGTAGACGTACCAGATGCCAAAGAGTTAGCCGAGTTTGTTAAGGCTGACTTTGAAGCTCTCGGATACCCAGTGTTCCTAGTCAGCTCCGCAACCACAGAGGGCCTAAAAGAGCTGAACTTTGCCTTAGCGAAGTTGGTCACCGAGGAGCGAAAGACTCAGATTCCTGCCGGCCAGAAGCGCTTCTCGCTGCTGCCGCAGAAGCAAAAGGATTCGGGGTTTGTTATCAGGCCAGAGGAGATTGGCGGAGAGCCAGTATTTCGCATCATCGGCTCAAAGCCCGAGCGCTGGGTTGCCCAAACCATGTTTGGTAATGCGGATGCCGTCAGCTATCTTTCTGAGCGTTTGCAGAAGCTCGGCGTTGAGGACGCTCTCTATAAGTCCGGTGCCCGCAGAGGTTCGACAGTTATCATCGGCGAGGGTGATGGCGTCGTCTTCGATTGGGATCCGTTGGTTTCATCGGTTGCCGAGTTGGCAGATGGTGTTGATCCGTTGGATGGCAGCGCACGAAGGACTAACCAGCAGCGTCGTCAGGAGTACTACGACATGATGGACGCGAGAGCTCGTGGTCGTGCCGAGCGCGAGGCGGTGCGAGAGTCAAGCGTGTTTGTGGAGGATGAAATTGAATAACGTCTCCAGAATTTCGAGCGCGAAGCGAGTCGTAATCAAGGTCGGTTCATCCTCAATCACCGGCGAGAATGAGAAACAACTTGATTTGATCGTTGATCTTGCCGTGCGGCTGATGCGCGACAAAGAAGTGATTCTCGTTAGTTCTGGGGCAATCGCCACGGCATCACCAATAATCGGCTTGAGTGCAAAGCCAGAGGACCTGGCTACATCACAAGCCTTGGCCAGCATTGGTCAGGCAAGACTGATGTCTCGATATGAGGCATCGCTGGCACGCTATGACAAACTCCCGGGTCAGGTGCTTTTGACAGTTGACAATCTAAGCGACTCGGCGTCTGCGGCAAACGCTCTTGGCGCTTTGGAGCGCTTGATTGAGCTTGATGTTTTGCCGATTATCAATGAGAACGACTCTGTAGCCACTCAGGAAATTCGCTTTGGAGACAATGACCAACTTGCTGCTCAAGTTGCCTCTCTCGTCAAAGCGGACCTTCTAATTTTGTTCAGCGACATCGAAGCCCTCTTCACCAAGCCACCGACTCAGCCAGGGGCTGAGCCAATCGCGGTTGTCCCATTTGATGGCAGCTTGGACGGGGTTGAGATCGAAGGGTCTTCAACCGGTTACGGAACTGGTGGTGCGCTTACAAAGGTGGCAGCAGCTAAGTTGGCAACCGCATCCGGCACCGGTGTTATTTTGACCGCCACCAAGAATGCTGTAGACCTCGATAGCAAGCCTCATACCCACACTTGGTTTGAGCCAAAAGCCTAGGATTCTC
>DLOY01000064.1:638-3027 GCA_002478545.1 Micrococcales bacterium UBA7472 | reverse complement strand
CGATTGCAGCCAGATCTCGTAACTGTCATGGCGGGCAACAACAACTTTCTCTCCGGAGCATCACTAGATGAACTCAGGGGCATTTTTAGAACTGGAATCCTGGAGCTCCTAGCCGCTGGCTGCGATGTCGTCGTTGCAAACACAATCAACCCAAGACACCTTCGGGTGTTTCGACCTCTTCTGGCTTCAGCCCAACGATTCAGCGACATGATTGCCGAGGTGGCTGGGGAGTTTGAAATCCCGGTCCTAGATGTGCACGGGATTCAAAGTTTTGAGGAGTTGATCTACTGGGCTGAGGACATGGTGCACTTCTCAGGTCACGGTCACATCAAAATTGCCAACCGAGCAGCGGAGCTACTAGATCTTTCCTATCGCTACCACGAGATCCCAGATCACGAATTACCAGCCATCTCGCGAGGACTGTTGGAAACGCTGCGCTGGGTGAAGCGAGATGTGGTGCCGTTCTTTGGCCGCAAGCTTCGCGGGGTCACATCGGGCGATGGCCTGGAGCCAAAACACCAAACTCTCACTGTTCTAAAACCCAGCGAGCGGCTGGAGTTGACTAGCGCCTTTTGAAATACTTGGCGATGCGATCGCGAAGGATTTCGACCGGTAGCAGTAGCGAAGTGAAGATCACAATCAAAAGCACCGTGGTCTCTAAGTTCTCCTTCACCAATGGCACGTTACCCAGGAGATAACCAGGGAACATAAAGACCGCGATCCAGAGTGTGGCTCCGACAAAGTTCAACTTGGTGAAGCGCTTGGTGTCCATCTTGGAGATGCCGGCAAGCATTGGAATCAGAGCTCGAAGGATTGGCACAAACCTAGCCAGAACGATCGCCCTGGTGCCATAGCGCTCAAAGAACTCGTGGGTCTTGGCCAACACCTTCTCATTGAGAATGAAGTTGCGGTTTCCCTCAAACAGTGGCGGTCCGATTTTGTAGCCAACCCAGTAGCCGGTTTGAGTGCCCAAGAAGGCAGCCAACCAAATCAAAATAAAACCGATCCAGTCTGGAAGCCAGGCGGTTGAGGTGGCAAGTGCCAAGCCAGTTAGAAACAAAAGTGAGTCGCCAGGCAGAAAAGAAGTCAGGATGAAAGCTGTTTCGAAGAAGATGATGACCATCACCGCTACCGCAACATAATCACCAAAGGCATTGATGATTTCTTGCGCGTCAAGCCAGTTCAATTTGCTCCACTTCGGGGGTGCCAGCTAGCGCTCGCGCTAAGTCGTAATACCCGAGAAGTTTAGCGTTGTTGGCCTCCCAGCTTCGGCCCTGCACCTCCGACCTTGCTGAGAGTCCAAATCGATTTCTTAGCTTTGGGTCTAACAGTTGGACCACTGCAATTTCGTAGGAGCCGGGCGCATATGGATCGACCAAGAAACCGGTCTGCTTATCCTTTACCAAAGTTGCCGTGCCACCGCGGTTTGGAGCAACCACCGGCACTCCCGAGGCCATGGCTTCTTGAATGGTTTGGCCAAAGGTTTCTTCGGTCCCGAAGTGAACAAAGATGTCCATCGCTGCATAGTGGGCAGCCAGTTCCAGTCCGGTCTTGGCACCCACAAACTCAGTTCGATGGCCAAGCTCACTCTCGAGCCGGACTCGCTCTGGACCGTCACCAACGATCAAGAAATTGCAGTCCAGGCTAAAAAGCTCTGCCATTCGGTGCACCTGCTTTTCCTGGGCTAGGCGACCGACAAAGCCGATGATGGGTTTGTCACCTAGCCTTGCCCGAAGCGCCTTTGCTTCGGCCAAGTCTTTGTTCTGCGGAGTAAAAAGGTCTAGGTCCACGCCTCTACCCCAAACACCGACTCTCGGGATTCCAAGCCGCTTGAGATAGTCCGCAGATAACTTTGTGGGAGCGAGGTTCAAAGTCGCTAATGAGTGAATCGCAGCGGTGAGTCGCTCCATAACCGGTTTAGCAAAGCTGAGGTTGTAGCGCTCCAGGTAACCGGCAACATCGGTTTGGTAGATCGCTACCGATGGAACTCCATTTCGCTTTGCCCAGCCCAGTGCCTGGGCACCAAGAAGAAATGGTGCGGCCACGTGAACAACGTCTGGTTGAAACTCATCGAGCTCCCTAGAAATCGATGGTGATGGCACTCCAACCGCGAACTGCAAGAGTGGCAAATTTGGGCTCTGGTGAACCGGAAAACCTAAATGTCTGGAGGTTGGGGCAGTGGGTGCGATGACCAGCGCCTCATGCTCCCTGGCCTTCAGGGTTTCCAAAACCCTGACCACTGAGTTGGTGACGCCATTGATTTGCGGCAAGAAGCTCTCGGTGACTATCGCTACTCTCAGGCTCACTCGATGAACCTAGAAACTGGGCATTACCAGTTGGAGATGAGTGGGTAAATGCCCTATGAATTGCTGGGGTAGAAGTTAACCGC
>DLOY01000064.1:0-569 GCA_002478545.1 Micrococcales bacterium UBA7472 | reverse complement strand
GCTCTGATCTTTAGCTTCGGCGTCTGAACTTCAACCACGGCATCGTGACCAAAGAACACTCTGCCCACCACCTCTGAGTCCCCAGCTGGATTGGGTTGTAGGTAGAAGTTCTCAGATCGAATTGCCACTACCCCGCGCTCACCCTCGGTGATTGAGTTCAAGGCAGAGAGTTTGCCTAGGTCGGTCTCGATCTTGTCGCCAACCACCACTCCGTCAACCAACACTGAGTCGCCCAAGAAAGTTGCGATGCCAAGGTCAGCGGGTGCGTTGTAGATCTCAGTTGGAGCACCTGCCTGAATGATCCGGCCATCTCTGAGCACCGCTACCTTCTCGGCTAATGAGAGCGCTTCTTCCTGATCGTGAGTGACCAGGATTGCGGTTGCATTCTCCGCTTTGAGAACTCGCTTCACATCATCACGTAGTCGCGCTCTGAGCTCTTGATCCAGGGCACTAAAAGGTTCATCTAGCAGAATTAACTTGGGCTTTGGTGCTAGTGCTCGAGCCAGTGCCACTCGCTGTTGTTGCCCACCAGAAAGTGATGCTGGCTTGCGGTTAGCAAACTCCTCAAG
>DLOY01000079.1:2851-3408 GCA_002478545.1 Micrococcales bacterium UBA7472 | reverse complement strand
CGCAAGAAGGCCTCATCCTGACGCACTGGTGAAAGACCTGCAGAAGGCTCATCAAGGAGCAAAACAGCTGGATCCATCATTAGAGCACGACCCATTGCAACCATCTGGCGCTCTCCTCCGGAGAGAGAGCCGGCGCGCTGCTTCAGACGCTTGCCCAGCTCAGCGAAGATGGAGACTACAAACTCCAGGCGCTGGTTGTATTGGCTTGGGTTTTGGAAGATTCCCATCTGTAGGTTCTCTTCGATGGACAGCGACGGGAAAACGTTGTTGGTCTGAGGGATAAATCCGACGCCCTTGGAGACCAGCTGGTTTGGCTTTAGCCCAGCAATCTCTTCGCCGTTGAGCTGGATGGAACCCTCGCGAACTTTTACCAAACCAAAGATTGCCTTGAGCAAGGTGGACTTACCAGCACCGTTTGGACCGATGATTCCAATTAGCTCACCCTTGTCCGCATAAAGGTTTGCGCCGTTGAGGATGTTTACGCCAGGCAGATAACCGGCAACCAAGTTCTTTACATCTACAACTCTGGTCACTTTGCATCTCCCTCAGAAACGATC
>DLOY01000079.1:0-2738 GCA_002478545.1 Micrococcales bacterium UBA7472 | reverse complement strand
ACTGCCTGCTCCTTCATAACGGTGTCAGGAGCACCTTCGGCAACGACGCGACCCTCGGCCATAACCACAACCCAGTCAGCGATGTGGCGAACCATGTGCATGTCGTGCTCAACGAATAGCACGGTCATGCCCTCTTCCTTGAGAGCAAGCACGTGCTCGAGAAGTGATTGCGTTAGAGCGGGGTTCACACCAGCCATTGGCTCATCAAGCATCACGAGAACTGGGTTTGTCATCAGTGCGCGTGCCATTTCCAGCAGTTTGCGCTGACCACCTGAAAGCGAGGCCGCGAAGTCGTCCTTCTTGGCATCTAGCTTGAAGCGCTTCAGTAGCTCCATGGCCTTCTCGCCAATCTCTTGGTCCTGCTTCTTCCAAAGCGAGGGCAGAAGCGCGTTGAATAGACTCTCGCCCTTCTGACCCTTGGCTCCGAGCTTCATGTTCTCCAACACGGTGAGCAAGCTCAGTGCCTTGGTGAGCTGGAAGGTGCGGACCTGTCCCATCTGGGCAACCTTGAACGATGGCACTCCCGAGAGGCTGGTGCCCTGGAAGTCCCAGGATCCAGTATCAGGGGTATCGAAACCGGTGAGCAGGTTGAACAGCGTGGTCTTACCCGCTCCGTTCGGACCAATCAGCGCGGTGATGGCACCGCGAGGAATCTCTAGGTGTTCAACATCAACCGCAGTAAGACCACCGAAGGTCTTCTTGACGTTGTTGACGGTGAGGATCGGATCGACCTTCTTGCAGCCGGGAGCTGCCTGGCCTACGTGTAGGCCAGTCGATTTCTGTGGGGTTGGATTACTTGACAAAGGTCAACTCCCTCTTGTCGCCGAAGATACCTTGCGGTCTGTAGATAACCAGAAGCATCAGTCCGATACCTACCAATACGAATCTCAAGGTAGCGGCCTGCTGTGATGACACCGGCAGGATGCCTGCGATTGCCAGCTCAGGAAGGATGTTGGTGAGGAATGCCTGGAGCACCCAGAAAATCACCGAACCAACCAGAGGGCCGAAGATGGTTGCGGCACCACCGAGCAGCAGCGCAGTCCATACGAAGAAGGTCAATGAGGTGACGTATACACCTGGCGATACGTTGGCGTAGGCAGCCAACACCATTCCGCCTAGTGATCCAAATAGACCACCGATGACCAAGGCCTGCATCTTGTAGTTGAACACGTTCTTTCCAAGAGCGCGGATAGCGTCCTCGTCCTCACGGATTCCCTTGATGACACGACCCCAAGGTGAGCGCATCAGCGCCCAAAGCAAGAAGGTGCAGACTCCCAAAACAATAATTCCGAAGACCAATACCCACAGGGTTTCGGCGTTGTAGGTCCATGGACCAAAGCCGTAGTCACCTGGAGGGAATGGGTTTGCGTTGGCAAAACCGGAACCATCTGGACGCGAGTTATATCCGTAGCGTCCGTCTGCGGATCCAGTGATGTCCTCGAATGCAGTTGTGAGGAACAGCAAGCGCAAGATTTCGGCTGCTGCAATCGTGACGATTGCTAGATAGTCACCGCGAAGTCGAAGTGTTGGGATTCCCAACAGGATCGAGAAGACAACGGATCCGATCAAACCTAGAAGCATGCCTCCCCACCAAGGAAGACCAAGCGATAGGACTCCGATTGCATAACTGTAGGCACCGATTGCCATGTAGCCCGCAATACCGAAATTGAGCAGGCCAGCGAAACCGAAATGCATTGCTAGACCCAGCGCTGCGAGAGCGAATGCGATGGTGGTCGGTGTTAGAAGACCAGCCAAGGTGTTATTGATAATTGCGTCCCAGTTCATCGCTCTACCTCCTAACCAATCCTCTGTTTTCGACCCAGCAGACCTTGAGGCCTGAAGAGCAGAATTGCGATAAGTACCACGAGGGCACCGACGTACTTGAGGTCGGATGGGATGACCATGGAAGAGGTCTCAACCAGCACTCCCACGACCAGAGCACCAACCAGAGCGCCGAATGCGGTTCCTAGGCCACCCAGGGTCACTGCTGCGAAAATCAGCAGCAGGATCTGAGCTCCCATGTCCCACTTGATGCCTGGACGGAAGTAAGCCCAGAGCACACCGGCTAGACCTGCCAAACCTGCGGCAACGATCCAAACCGTGCGGATAACCTTCTCCACATCGATACCGGAAGCAGCAGCAAGGTCTGCGTTGTCGCTGATGGCACGAGTTGCCTTACCGGTCTTGGTGCCCATCAGCCACCATGCAAATCCCAGGATCACCGCGAGGCTAATTCCCATCGAAGCCATGTCGATCACGCTCAGCGCCAAGGTTCCAAAGATCGGAATCTTTGGCGCGTCAAAGCCTGGTAGCTGCAAGGTGCTACCACCGATGAAGAACTGGAATACGTAGCGGACAGCAAGTGACAGACCGATTGAAACGATCATTAGCTGCACCAGCCCCAGACCGCGTCTGCGCAGTGGGCGCCAAAGACCCGAGTCCATCAGCCAGCCCGATGCACCAGAGACGATTACTGCCAGTGGAATTGCTACCCAGATTGGAAGCGGTAGTAGCACGCCGAATACGAAAGCCATTAGCGCACCGAAGGTGACCATTTCTGCGTGCGCGAAGTTTGATAGACCAGTGGTACCGAATACCAGTGAGAGTCCCACTGCGGCAAGTCCCAGCATCAGACCAAAGTTGATGCCGTAGACCAAGCGGGTTAGGAACTGCTCAAAACCACCGGAGGCGTTCCTTACACCCTCTCCGATGAAGAAGTTCTTGACCACGCGGTCGCT
>DLOY01000049.1:2562-4875 GCA_002478545.1 Micrococcales bacterium UBA7472 | reverse complement strand
TGTCGGTGACGCCGATTCTTAGAACCGGGACTCCTCTTGCTTCGCAGAGTGCCTGGAACTTCACATCGTCCTCTCTTCCAACACTCACGATTACTCGTGACTGTGACTCTGAGAAGAGTGCTGCAGTGAGATCTAGGTTGTCGCGCTCCATCAACTCCGAGAGCCAGATTCTGGCTCCGACGTTGAAGCGAAGCGAAGCTTCGATCAGTGCGATGCCGAGGCCACCCTCGGAGATGTCGTGAGCTGACTCGATTAGTCCCTGGATTGATGCTCCGTGGATGAGATCGGCTAGCTGCTTCTCTTTTGCAAGGACAATCTTTGGAGGTTGACCACCGAGGTGATCGTGAATGTCCTTGGCCCAGGCTGAACCATCTAGCTCGTCATAGGTGGTGCCGAGTAGATAGATGTTGTTGCCCTCGTCTTGCCAGCCCGATGGGATTCTTCTCGCCACATTGTCGATGACACCCAGAACGCCAACCACTGGAGTTGGGTAGATGGCAACATCACCGGTCTGGTTGTAGAAGCTGACGTTACCTCCGGTTACCGGGATGCCTAGTTCTTTACAACCATCGGCTAGACCCGCGGTTGCCTCCTTGAACTGCCACATTACCTCTGGGTTTTCTGGGCTTCCAAAGTTGAGGCAGTTGGTTACCGCTCTTGGGACTGCGCCAGTGACAGCAACGTTTCTGTAGGCCTCGGCTAGAGCGAGCTTTGCTCCCTCGTAAGGGTTTAGGTAGCAGTACTTGCCGTTGGCATCGGTTGCAAGTGCAACACCGAGTCCCGAGTCCTCCATCACTCGCACCATGCCGGAGTCATCTGGCATTGCGAGTGCTGTGTTACCCATTACGTACTTGTCGTACTGGGCGGTGATCCATGACTTGTCTGCCTGGTTTGGTGATGCAATCAGCTGCATGAGCTGGGCTGCAATCTCAGTCTTTGACTCAGCGCGCTTTAGCTTTTTCGAGCTGTCTGCATTCAGAGCATCCTGGTACTTGGGGTATTCAACTGGACGGTGGTATACGGGTCCATCGTGGGCCACGGTTCTTGGTGGCACGTTCACGATTTCCTGATCGCCCCAGTTGATGTAGAGGCGGTCTTCGTCGATTACATCGCCTAGGACCGAGTACTCAACCTCCCACTTGTTGACAATTTCTTCAAATGCCTTCAGGTGCTTCTTAGGCACGATTGCCATCATGCGCTCCTGAGACTCACTCATCAGAATCTCTTCAGGAGTTAGCGATTCATCGCGCAGCAGCACGTTCTGAAGTTGCACTCTCATGCCCTTGCCTCCGTTGGAGGCAAGCTCTGAGGTGGCGCAGGAGATGCCAGCGCCACCGAGGTCCTGAATACCTGCAACCACGCCTGCGTAGAAGAGCTCTAGACAGCACTCGATCAAAACCTTCTCGGCAAATGGGTCTCCGACCTGAACCGCTGGACGCTTGGTTGGCCCGGTTGACTCAAAGGTCTCTGAGGCGAGAACGCTAACTCCACCAATCCCATCGGCACCAGTTCTCGCTCCGAACAGGATGACTAGGTCACCTGGGTTGGATGCCTTGGCAAGCTTGAGATCTTCGTGCTTTAGGGCTCCAACCGAGAGCGCGTTGACCAGCGGGTTGCCCTGATACACCTTGTCAAAGACAGTCTCGCCACCGATGTTTGGAAGACCTAGGCAGTTGCCGTAAAACGAAATACCTGATGTGACACCGTGAACAACTCTCGCGGTGTCCTTGTTCTCTGGTGCTCCAAAGCGAAGCTGGTCCATGACCGCGATTGGTCTGGCACCCATGGTCAGGATGTCGCGGACGATGCCGCCGACACCGGTTGCCGCACCCTGGAAGGGCTCGATGTAGCTTGGGTGGTTGTGGCTTTCAACCTTGAAGGTGACTGCCATGCCCTCGCCGATATCGACAACACCGGCGTTCTCACCCATACCAACAAGCAGGTGCTTCTTCATCTCTGGGGTGACCTTCTCACCAAACTGGCGAAGGTAGATCTTTGAAGACTTATAGCTGCAGTGCTCTGACCACATCACCGAGTACATGGCTAGTTCAGACGAGGTTGGTCTTCTGCCAAGAATCTCTCGGATGCTTTGGTACTCGTCCTCCTTGAGACCAAGTTCTTTCCATGGCTGCGACTTATTTGGGTCTTCGCTTGCCTGTGAGACGGTGTCTACGTTGGTGGGTCTTAGGTTTGCCATTAGCTGTTCACCAACGCTTTCAAAACACTCTGGAAAAACTTCAAACCATCGATGCCTGAGCGCATGGCAATGTCGGTGTCGGGGCCAAAGCCTGGCTCAACTGCGTGCTCTGGGTG
>DLOY01000049.1:0-2470 GCA_002478545.1 Micrococcales bacterium UBA7472 | reverse complement strand
CCGTTTGGGTTTACATCTAGGTAGCGGAATACAACTCGGTTCTCTGCCTCGAGCATCTTTAGAGTGTCTGGGCTTGCGATGTAACCACCCTCACCGTTCTTTAGCGGAATGGTGATCTCTTGGTCTTTTTCGAAGAGGTTGGTCCAGGCGGTATTGGTGTTTTCAACCCGAAGTTTTTGGTCTCGGCAGATGAAGTGCTGGTGTTCGTTTCTGATTAGGCCACCAGGTAGAAGGTGAGACTCAACCAATACCTGGAATCCGTTGCAGATGCCGAGAACCGGTAGTCCCTGATTTGCCAGTCTGATGACCTCTTGGGTTGCAGGGGCCTTGGCTGCGATTGCTCCGCAGCGGAGGTAGTCGCCATAGGAGAAGCCACCTGGCAGCACAACCGCGTCAACCTTTTTGAGGTCTTGGTCTGCGTGCCACAGTGGCACCGGGGTGCCACCTGCGAGCCTGACGGCTCGCTGGGCATCACGGTCATCCAGGGTGCCTGGGTAGGTGATGACACCGATCTTCATGACTACTCCTTGGTGATTGCTACGACGTCTTCGATTACGTCGTTGGAGAGAAATGAAGATGCGAGCTTCTCGGCGTTAGCCATGTCCTCGCTGGTGATCTCACGATCAAAGTGAAGTTCGATTCGCTTGCCGATGCGGGCGTTCACGATCTCTGGGTGACCGGAGCGGTGAAGGGCGTTCGCGACTGCCTTGCCCTGGGGGTCTAATAGATCCTGCTTTGGCATGATCTCGACGATGATCTTTGGCACTTTTCCCCTTCGGTTTGCTGGCTCCGCCAGTTTCGGGATGGATAGGTTTTTGGTCGCGACTTTGCGGGAATGGCTTTAGTTTACTGGGCTAATTGCATCCCAGATTGAATGGCTCACTTGAGCTAGCGAGCTAGATAACCGGAGAGCGCTTCGAGCACCAAGAGAGCAGCCAGTCTGACGGTCCTTGCATCCTCCGGATCCTTGGTTGCGTCGATCTCGGTGATGTCTAAACCTTTGACTCTTTGGTCTTGGCAAAGCAGCCGGGCTGCCTGGCGAATTTCGAATGCACTGATGCCGCCGGGGGCGGCAGCAGGGCATGCTGGCACCACGCTGCGATCGCAGACATCTACATCTAGGTCAACGTGGATGGGGCCATTGGCTGAGCCTGCAATCTCAAGAGCCTTGGCGCAGGCTTTGTTGATTCCGATTTCGTGGAGCTCGGTTCTGGAGATCACCGAGATGCCAAGATCTTTTGCCCGCATCGCGTAGTCATAGGAATTAGAGAAGTCGTTGATGCCGATTTGAACGATTCGCTTGGGGTTTAGCCCTGCCTCGATGAGTCGTCTAACCGGTGAGCCATTCGAGATGCCATCACGAAGATCGTGATGGGCATCCAAGGTGATAAGGCCTGCTGTTTCAAGGTCGGAACCGTAGACACCGAGCGCTGCAGCATAGGTAATCGAGTTGTCACCACCCAGAGCGATGGTGAGATTCTTGTTTGCCTTCTTGATTACCTCGATGGTTGTTGCTTCGTTGCTATCGGGGTCTTCGATTGCACCAAGATCCTGGATGCTCTGGGCTGCGATGTTTTGGTTGGTGGTGTAGCTGAAGGTGGAGTAGCGGGTGAGTGCTTCACGGATTGCCCTTGGGGTGAGATGAGCATTGGTTGGGCTAATTGAGGTCTTGTGAGCTGGGATGTCGATCAGACCGACTTCGCTTTGTGCGTCAGTAATCAGAGTCTTGGCTCTTTGCCAGAGCAGATCCTCAGCCATGGTTACCAAACTTTCTGGAAAGCTCTGACGCAGCTTTGGTGAGCGCCTTCGCTAACTCTGTCAACTGTAGCTTTTCTAGCTCGGTCGATTGCAAGGTGATTGCGAGACCCGCGATCGGGTGACCGAGGTTGTCTTGAATCGAGACTCCAACAGATGCATAGCCCATGGTCACCTCATCGACTTCTAGAGCGAACCCCTGGGTTCGCTCTCTCGATAGCAGCTCACCGAGCTCGGTTAAGTTTCTGGGTCCTAAACCGGTTCTGATAGCGAGCTCTCTGCCTCTAAACGATGCAGCCAGTTGTTTGCTGCTCAGTTTGGCAAGCATCGATCTGCCGGAGGCGGTTAGGTGAGCGGGAAGTCTCACCCCAACATCGGTGACCAGCTTCAAGCTTTTCTGAGGTCTTTGCTCGATCAGGTAGAGAACATCGGAGCCATCTAAGACTCCAAGGTGACCGACAACGTTAGTTTTGGTTGCGAGCTCATTGACCAGCTTTTCTAGCACCGGTCTGGTCATTCGCTCGAGTGGTTCGTGGCGCTGGTAGGCGCTACCTAACTCCCAGGCTGCAAGACCCAAACCCCAGCGTTTTTGATCCTGATAGTGAATTGCAAAATCTTGCTCTTTTAGGACCTCGAGTAGTTGATAGACCGAGGATCTTGGGATGCCAAGTTTCTGGGCAAGTCGGTTTGCGGTGGTGGGTTGGGGTGACTCGGC